>JBMCLJ010000022.1:0-16352 GCA_048615375.1 Candidatus Dojkabacteria bacterium
AGCAGAATTCTACAGGCCGAACCTTCTTTACTTATATTTTTCATTGTACAAGACTCTATGTTGACAAAATATAGGTTTAGGGTATAATTAATACTGTATATATAACCCTACATTTATAACTTAAAAATTATGAGTATTTCATGCGAAAGTTTATTAGTACACGATCAACCAGTTGATTGTGCTAAAAAAAGCATTAGGAACGTAGTTAGTCATGCAGTCCATGCAGTCCATGCAGTTGCAAGAGACGTTAATCAACTTCTTTTATCTCAGGGAATTGATGTTTGTACAACTGTAAATGGTTCCCGTCATACTCCTGTCGAACTTCTACAAGTTGTTCGTGATGATACTTGTGATTCAGCACTTCACCTAATGGTATGTGGACAAATAGCTCTACCATTTTTCAATGCTATCTTATCCGGTGCCAGTATGCCTGTGGATTTTCCGGGAGAATGGGATGGCACAAGTTTTATAAATCATCAACCAGTGGTGACAGGTACAGAAGTCAATACAGTAGTAGGTCCAAGGTGCGACTTGCCTCATCAGTCGCCCGTATTAATACTAGGTGATGGTTTGCCTATCGACGAATTTAAAACAGTCCCATGTATATTTAGTGCAACGAGCGGTCCCCTAGAGATTAGCAGTTATGCAGCAGCTCCGACAACACCTGCTCCAATTGTGACTACTCCCGCACCTCCACATTTCAGTACCCAGGATGTTGTTACTACTAATGGAGTATGCGTACCAGCTAGTGGAATAAATGCATTTTTCAAAGCGTGGGGTATACCGGCGCCTGAATTACCTCCTCATCCAAATGGATATACTGGCATTTTTATTGATCATAATGCATACGATCCAGGAACTGGAGAAGTCATGCCAGCTATGAGTTCAACTCTTTATGGTCTTGTACCATGTTCTGGACCATGATCAGGAAACATGCACTATCTTCACCATGGTGGTAATATGAGGCGTTTTTATCGAGCGAAAGTAATTGATAGAAGATCTGGTAAAGAAAGATCACATGATTTTTTACTTAGGGGGTGTTATCCCGATGTAATACTATCACCAGTAAACGGTACTCAATCATTTATGTTAGACACTGCTGAAGGACTAGTAATTTCATATACTTTCGCAGTTGAAGCAGGGAATTTCGTTATGCCGTAAACCCGAATCTTCGATCCAGATCGAGTAGTTATCCGTTTAAATAGTACTATCGCCGAACCCGTGGTACTTTGCTGAGGAGTAGATCGTTCTACCCGCAATTCTCCTTTAGTTTCAACTCACTTTCACCCAGCACGATCCATCTTCCCAGGAAGTCCTGAGTGAATAGTAGCGGATTTTTACTCGCGTAATGTTGTAATGATGGGGTCTTAAACCCATGCTCCTGTTCAAATTCACTCTCGCTACCAAAACCTATTACTTTTTCCTGGTATTGCAACTGGTGAAGATCGTGATCATTTTTAATAAGGGAGTACATGCTCAGACCTTGCATAGTTCCTATCTTTCTCAGATTACTCTGGTTTAACTTGACTGTATCTGGATACTGGAGTCCCCCACATTGGTTCGGGAACGCCGCGTCATATGAATTATATACAGCTTGCGACGTTACCAGGTCACTTTTTACAAACCTTAGATTTGGATTATCAGGCTTCTCACTACGTTTTCCATTTATAAATTGAGTGAGCTGTGTCTGGTATTCAGCGGCTTGCATGCTGGTCGCGAGTGTATAGACATACGCCGCACCTGTCTTATCAACGCTTATGAACATTTCGTTGCCAGTGTGGTAGAGCTGAAACAGTTTTTCAAATGTATTGCTGGACTCTTTTGTCGGTGAATCAGAGTAAAGAAGTTTTGTATCTGTTTTTATATCAGGCACTTCCTTCAGATTAGCAAAATTATAGTGAATCCCTGGGTCGGAGGAGAATGGGTATGATTTCAAAAAATCCGTCCTTACAAGTTCAAATTGTTGATTTATTCTGATCCTGAGAGGATGTACCGTCTCAATATCGTCATACTTAGTTACTACTTGTTGATTCAGATATTTTTCATCAAATGCCGTATGCCTTAAAAACGTATCACCAATAAAAGTTTTATTATCCTTTGTAGCGAAAATTGAAAAAATTGAACCCCATCCGGATTCAAAGTTGTAAGCTACAATTTTTTTATAACCTTTATATGTACCGGTTTGTATTGTACCAGCATTATAGTATTCAGTTGGAGAATCTGAAAAAGTATAAATTCCCAGATCTGCTGCAATATAAGGGATAGAACTTTTGATCAGAGCTTCTTTTCCTGGATTGCCCTGAGCTGGAGTCGCCGTTGACTCGATAGATGAAGTTGGTGTTGCATTTGTTGTATCTTCACTCGTAGCTTTTTCCTTAGAAGGTTGTGAGGTTGTATTGGGCACTTGAGTTTTAGGGGTTAATGCGTAAGTTATCAGAGCGGTAACCACAATTAATACTAATGCAATCAGTATGTAGAACTTGTGTTTTAGTATCAGCGCGACTATACCGCTGAGCTGGCTGGAGTCACTTGAGTTAGTCGGAGCGTACTTGTCTTTCATAGAACATAATAGCGAAAGTAATAAACTTTTGAAAGGATGATATAATATAATCAAGCTAGGAAAGACACTATTAAAGAAATTGCCTATTACCTGCATGATTCTATTATTTCTATTGTGGGTGTTTTCGTTACCTTGTTTTCTTAATTGGTATTGCCCTGGGCTATTTTAATGGTAAGGTTCTACAATCATTTTCCATCATTCTGAGAAATTCTATTGGGGTAAAAATTGAAACATTCATATACTTTTTGATAATAAGCAGATCCTTATCAAAAGTAATAATTGCACCTGCATTGCAGTCAATTGCCAGTTCTAGAATAAAGTTATCTCTTGTATCCCGGCAGACTGTAATTTTTGTTTCAGTATTAATTACTTGTACATTGCACTTATCCTATAAATCTTATATAATGCTGCAATTATTTAAGATTATGTCAATTATCAGACCGCAAGTTAATCGTGTGAACATGCGCTCCCTGATGCTTTTGGGCGGGGGAATGCGTGGGATCCTTTTGCGGCTATAGACTGATCAATAAATTTGTACAGCATCCCGCCGCGAAAGGCGGGATTTTTTATTTCCTGGAAGGGGCGGGTATCAAATAATGGGATACATAGAACTATCGTCTGGAACAATGATTATTGTTCCAGACGTCAAGACAATGTAAATAATTATGAAAAAATAATGAAAACCAGAATTAAACAACTTCACACACTCCAGTTTTTCTGGAATTACCTGAAAAGCGAGTGGAAGCTTTATGCAGTAACACTAGTAGGGGTGAGTATCGCCAAAGTAGCCACGGCATATACGCCTGTTTACTATAAACAGCTCGTAGATGCCGCTACAATGGAGGTAAACAATACTGCTATTGATATCGCAATTCACGCCTTGTTGATGATACTCATTTTGAAGCTCATAGCGTGGGTATGGGATATAGTCGAATATATCGGGTTGAACTTTGGAGTAGGGCGAAGTATTAAAAAAATCTATGATCACGCCTTTTCCTACATGCATCGACATTCTTATGGGTTCTTTACCAATAGCTTTACGGGGACGCTGGTCAGCAGAATAAACAAGCTTGCAACTTCATTTGATGTGGTTGTGAGTAATACATTAGAAAATTTGATAGAACTGCTGTTACAGCTATCAGTTGCGCTATTTCTGATATCCCAGGTGAGCATACATATTAGTGCAATTATCCTGGTATGGGTACTTGTGTTTACGGTTATCAGCTTCTATATCTCAAAGTACGCGTATAAACTCGACAGGATAGCGGATGATTACGACTCGAAACTTTCGGGGAAAATCGCGGATGCGATCGCGAATCACTTTAATATCACATTATTCGCGAAACATACTGTTGAAGATAAGCGAATACAGGAAAGTACTACAGTGTACTCTCAAGCGCAGATCAAGTCATGGAACGCGTATATTATCGCTTCCAGTGTGCCTTCAATACTTATTATTGTTCTGGAAGTTATAGTAACCTACATATTTATTCAGTCATGGAAAGAGGGTGCTCTGACTGCTGGTGACTTCGTGCTTTTGCAAACACTCTTACTACAGATCTACGGTGAGATTCGCCACATTGGTAGTTTTATGCGAAGAATGGCTTCCTCATTTTCTGACGCGGCAGAAGGTGTAAAAATCCTTACTACTCCTCATGAAATAAGCGACAGTGAAGATGCCGGGTCACTGAATGTAGAAGAAGGGCGTATCGAAGTGAAAAACCTTCAATTCGGATATAGCGAGGAAAAAGCGGTGTATCAGAACTTTAGTTTGACGATAGAGCCAGGGAAGCGGGTTGCACTTGTTTCGAAGTCTGGTGGTGGTAAGTCGACACTGGTCAAGCTCCTGCTGCGGCTTTACAATATACCTGAGAACGCAATATTTATTGACGGTCAGGATATTATGAAGGTTACACTTGAGAGTTTACGGAAAAGTATTTCTCTTGTCCCGCAGGAACCGGTGCTGTTTCACCGAACATTGCGGGAGAATATCGCCTACGCGAAACCTGAGGCAACAATCGAAGAAATTATTGAAGCCGCTAAAAAAGCACATTGCCATGAGTTTATTGCCCAACTCCCGGAAAGATATGATACTCTGGTAGGTGAGCGGGGTATCAAGCTCTCGGGTGGTGAACGACAACGTGTAGCGATAGCACGAGCTATTCTGGAAAACGCTCCAATACTGATACTTGATGAAGCTACCAGCGCGCTTGATTCCGAGTCAGAGCATTTGATTCAGGAAGCGCTGCATGAACTGATGAAGGGGAAGACCACCATAGCAATCGCCCACAGGCTCTCAACAATAATGGAGATGGATGAAATAATTGTGCTTGAACATGGTTCGGTAATTGAACGTGGTTCACATACAGCACTGGTTAATAGTCCAAAAAGTCTCTACAAAAACCTTTGGGAAATCCAGGCAGGTGGATTCTCAGAACATGTATAGTGAAAAAAAATGTCAGAACATCTGAATGGTTTGAACAGTACAATAAAAAAATGGGATCTAAACAGTACTTCATGTTTAGATCCCTCATTAGTTCTATATTCTGTATTACTTAATCAATTTTAAATTCCCAATCACTGGTAGTGGTTCACACGAACCCTGGGCTGCCTGCACAATACCCATGATTGCAAGTATTGCAGCAGGAATGAGAAAAATAATTCCAATGCAGAAACCGATCGTTAACCAGCCAAGGAATGAAATGATAGCTACTATGATTGCCTGATTCGCGTGGTGTTTTACATACTCTGATTCGTTAAGTACAAACAAAGGTACGAAGAAAATAATATACCCCAGGATAGCGTAAATCTTATATTTTTCTACCTCCTGTGGAGTAGGGGTGTATCCTGATGAATTGTTAGGAGTTGCATTGTTTGTTGTATTTTGGTCTGCCATGGTTTAGATTATACCAATTTATTTTAAAATTTCAGCAACTTTTTTTTAAAACAGGTATGAAACAAACAAAACTAACTGTATCATTGTTTGTGGTAGTAAGTATTGACGGGTATATCGCCAGAAATATTGAAGATACTCCTTTTCAATGGAATTCCAGAGAAGATCAAGACCATTTTCTCCAAAGCACACGTGAAATAGGAGTTTTGATTATGGGAAATCGAACCTATAAAAGTATGGGAGGAAAGGTAAGGAGTGGATTAGAATATTATGTATTCTCACATTCTGAAGAACAAAACAGCTCCAATCTGAATTACGTGAAAGGCGACAGTAAAGAAGTACTGGTCTCGCTTGAGAAAAACGGCGTGACGCGTGTAGCTCTTATTGGAGGGAATGAGGTGTACACGCAGTTTTTACAGGCTGGGCTGGTAGATACAATGTTCGTTACAATTGAGCCTGTGGTATTCGGATCTGGTATTCCATTCATAAGCGGTTTGAATATGCCGATCAGATGGGAATTGGTAACCAGTTCATTGCTCAATGCGACAGGAACCTTGCTTCTGGAATATGATCTACGTGAATGATTGCTTCAACGTCTACCCCACGTGGCGTAGCGTTGCGAGAAACTCCTGTGTTTTAGTACGGAGACTGGTTGCGTTTATATCAATATTCTCTGCTGGTGAGCCCAGGAGATCAAGTATTTGCTCAGCATCTTCCTCGTTCATGTACACAGTTACATGATCCTCCTGAATGTTCGTTGCAGCAAGTAATCGATCATAGAGTGATGCAGTTTGCTCTCCTGCATCACTCAGTGCTTGTATCGCTACGGCGATTTCTGGTTTGCTTAGCTGAATTGTTCCTCTGAGCATACTTAATGGTCATGTATGTGAATTTTGTAAAAATAGTATATCATGTTTCATGAAGAGACTGCTCCCTCTCCACAAGCTCACCATGGTCGTAGGCCTGTTCTTTTTCTTTGGAGCTTTTTTTGTTTGACAGAATAGTGGTAATTACACTTTTTGCATCTGTATCTCTGACGATTTTCTTCAAAGCCAGATTTTACATATTTTCTACTCCCACATCTTGTACATGGCATCATGAAAATTAAGTAGATCTAGTTAACAATGCCAAATAAGACAATTGCTCAAACTCTTGCCGCTAATTACCCGGCTATGATTGCCTCTTCAGCGCAACCTTCCGTGGCTGGTCAGACCCTGGAACTGGCTGATTTAAGTATGGATGCCGGGGGATTATTGATGGAGGATGCGCCAGGTGGAGCAGCTAATGGTTTTGCAGAAGTATCGATAACGATTAATAGCGACAATAATCCAGAATTACATTTCGTATTTGATAATAATGGAGCGACTCCCCCCGACTTTATCGCGGGAATGCATCAGTTAGTGATCGCTACAGGGAATTTAAAGGTTGTTGCTACCGCGGGTAACTATACTATTAAGGTAGTAACAACATTAGAAACTCACGCCTCCTCACCACCAAGTGGTGATCTGAGCAATACTGCCCTCGTGACTCACCAGGCAGCCATTCAGTCCGGTACGCCGGCGGGGGTGTACCACCAAATGGTTACTTATACAATCACTGCAAATTTTTAAAGTAAGGTTAATCACATAATCCATTCAAGTGAACTCAATAGTCATATGGCATTATCACAATAAATATGTATAATTACTGTATGGATCACGCTCAAGTACATACAGGAAATCAGCAATCTGCTGGAGAAAGCAACGCGACAGCTCAAAATTATGAAACCAAAACTGGAGAAGTAGTCACTACCATACGTCTCGCTGATCCATGGAGACGTGTTCTCGCGACGGCATTTGACTGGATCATACTCATAGTTATCTATGCGATGATTGCAATTCCTCTTAACCTGTTTACCAATATTGGAATGGGCACCTTCCAGACAGAGCCACAAGACATTGATAGTGTTTTAAACGCTTATTCAGCTGGGAGTATTATTCTTTCGCTGATCCTGGCATTAATTTTGATTGCTCTCGTGGTAATTTTGTTTATCATTGTACCAACGTATGTTTTCAAAGGTTCTACCATTGGTAAAAAGATTCTGGGTATGCAATACATGCACACCTCAGGCCGCCCGGCCGGTGCTGGTGATTACGCCAAAAGATACAGTATAGTCCTGGTATTCATCGTTTTGATAAATCTCCCCTGTGTCATTTTTTTGATCTGCTGTATCTGGCCAATTCTAGGTATTGTTAATCTTATTATGTTGTTTACCGATGAAAAAAACCAGACACTGTATGACAAAATTGCTGGTACTATTATTACTGAAAGTCAAAATTAACATCACTGCAAGCTCCTTGACTTCCTGCGTCGCCCTACTAAACTGATGTAGTGAACAGGGTAAAGTCAAGGAAAAAACTCCATACGCATCATATTTCTCTCTTTACACTGCTCGTGTTTAGTTTTGCTTTTGCTTCAATTATCTACTCTTATCGTTTTATAGGAGAACAACAAGTAGTACATGCGGAAGAAGAAACGCAAAGTGATCAAGTTGTCGTGCGCGGTAAGGTTAATTTTGACCCGTCAATTAAAGTATATCCGGAAAAAAGAGTTCCTGTAACAAATAACTGGGCAAATAAAAATGTGATACATATCCGGGAAGCTGGTACCACGCAGCCGTTAATTACCCAGGTGGTAGAAACTGCGTCCACAGGCGAAGGGCAGATGCAGGAAGTCGATGTGAGTATACTCCCTCCCGGTACCTATGAAGTTCTTGTAAAAGGAGTTTCACATTTACAAAAAAACTTCAATCAGCATGAATTTATCGCACATAAGTTATGGCTTGACCTGACCCTGGAAGGTGAAGTGCTTCTAGCAGGTGATACATCTGTTGTAGAGGATAACTATGTGAATTCACTTGACCTGTCGAACACAATTCGTTTTTTATATCGTTCCGACAGCATTCGTAATGATTTGAATCGCGATGGTACAGTTAATTCTTTAGACATATCCAATGAAATAACCAACCTTTACCTCACGGGCGATGAATAACATACAAAAACTTCTAAAAACATATCTTGCCTTCAGTTTCTTTATTGCTGGGTTCTATGTCATTACAGGTACCAGCCATCATGTTCACGCTGCAACTGACGGCTCATTTGATTTCGTAGTTCCGAAATCCGGTAATCTTGTGGACTCCTGCACTTACTCAATGGATCTTCAAGTCGATACGGGAAGTAATAATTCAAATGCAGCTGATGTAATTATAACTTATGATCCCACGAAAATTGATATTATTGATTCAATAAAGGATGAACCAGGTAAACAGATCCAGCCTGGCAATGCGTATCAGGCATATTTTGGCAATGTAGTTGATGAATCGAGTGGTACCATCCGATTAACGGGAAGTACATTTACCGGATCGTTTACTGGAAGTAAAATATTCGCTACGATTTCATTTAAAAGTAAACCCGGGGTAGGTAACGCTTCTTTTGAAATAGCATTTGATGGACCTTCTCCGACAAATTCCAAGGACAGTAATATCGCTATAGCGGAAACAAGCCTTGATGCGCTAGGTTCTGTTACAAACGCTACAATGACGTTCTCTCCCGGTTCATGTATAACAGATAAAACTCCCCCAGGCATAACATTTATTGACCCAAAGAAGAACGAAAGTAACGTCGCCCTCAATCAAAATGTGCAACTGAAACTTTCCGATTCACTAAGTGGAGTTAATCCGGATACGTTAGAGATGACAATTAACGGTCTCGTGTACACATCTACTGATACTGAAGTTACTATCACAGGATCAACAAATAATTATACAATCACAATTGATCCACGGGAAGATTTTTATGATGGATCTCCTTCAAGCATAGTTGTTACTGTCGACGATTTTGCTGGAAATACCAGGCAATCCTCGATAACCTTCAACTATCCGCCGCCACCTCCCCCACCACCTGCACCCGAACCGGATCGGTTTCCACCGATAATAGATTTTATTTCTCCCACGCACCAGCAAACTATCACTGAAGAAGAAGCCATTTCAATCATTGTATCTGATCAGGGCGATGGAGTAGATATCACCACTGTCGTTATATACATCAATGATCGAAAGTATACTGTCGCAGACAGTACAGTAACTTATACCGGTAATCCTGGCTCTTATACCATAACCATTAAAGATTCAATTGAATACTCTCAAGTTGCACCATCGTATATGTATGTATTTGCCTCTGACCTTGCTGGAAATGATTCGTATGGCAATATTCTCTTCAATATACCCGAAGCTATGGCTATAGAGGATGTTAAAGAGGAATGTAATTGTGCGGAGACTATTGAAGACAAAGTAGATGAACTTGTTGAAAATAACCAGGTTGTACGAACATACGATAGCAGTATTCCTTTAAGCGAGCAGATCAAGAAGGTTGAGGATTCACTTATTCAATACACTCCAGATGCTTTACGTCCAGTAATTAAGTCAACCGGCCTCCTTGGAATCTTATCAGTCCTGCTTGGACTTCCAATTGCAATGATAGCTTTATGGTTATTTGTAATGTTTTTAATGGGGCTTATACCCTACATACTGGGAGTCCTTTCAGCTAATCGTGACAGGTACTCGAGAATTATTGATAGCAAGTCGGGGAAGGGGATAGTATTTGCGAAGCTGATTATTACAAGTACAAAAACGAATAAAGCAGTTCGAAAGTCTTATAGCGGTAGAAAAGGTAAAGTCTATGTGAAATTAGAGAGGGGCATATATGTATTCAGGATTATTAAAGATGGAAACACCCTTGATACATTCGAATATGAACAGCGCTTTGACGGTTTGCTCATTGAGGAGTTCAGTGTATCGGTTCCTGAGCAGGCACTTATGGTTGAACGTTTTCAATTTGAGGTTATCAGTAAAAACCCCAAGGTTATTTCACTGTATTGTGCTGCCCTTCTCGCAGTAATGAATGTCATTTTTGTGAGGACTACAGTAGCAATTCTTATTCTCATTGCGGTATTTATTGCTATTCTTCTGTCTCATACGGTATTTTACTCTGCCTTTCGCTCAAAGACTGTGGGCGAATAATGAACGAGTAATGAAATAGTGTATAATGCGCTTGATGAATATAAAAAAGATCGGAATATGCTTACTTCTAACCTGCGTTTTCATCTTTGGGTCTGTAACCGGGAGGCCAGTATACAGCCAGGAGTTCGATGCTTCTGAAAGTGAGGAAACAATTGTTGAAAGCGAAGCTGAAGAACTGCCGGATTCAGTATATGTCGCTCGTGTTATTGACGCGTCTGTTATCACAGATTTTTCTTATACAACTGAAGCGCAGACACAGTTATTAACAGTAGAAATTGAATCCGGCCCGAAAGCTAATACCCAGGTCGAAACATCGATTGATATCCCGAACTCACAGTTTAAGAGGCCGCTTCGCCAGGGAGACAGGGTATTAATTGCGACCTCGGGTGAGATAACCGCGAATTCAACTGTATTTTTAGTAAGTACATATAAACAAAACTCCTTACTTTTATGGGTTTTTTTACTAGTAGGACTGTTTCTTATTGTTGCCGGGTTTAAGTCAAATATTAAGTATCTCCAGGTATTTTTAATCGCTATTGTTTCAGGAGCTATTGTTATTATTTTTTATCACAGGAACACGTTTATTGCGTTTGGCGGATTGTTTCTCTGGCATGTTCTGGCTTCAGCAATTTTTACCTACAACATTTTTAGAAGTAAAATCCCAACGGTTGTACTTGCGGGGAGCATGGTAATTAGCCAATTGGTTGCTATGGGGATTGTTTTTATTATGAAAAGTATAGATTTGTTCAGTACACTGCTTTTTGAAACGTTCGTTACGTCAGCGTACGATGCCCGGGAGGTAATGCTGTATATTTTCGCATTATTAATTTCTTTTCCAATGTCGATTGTATTCGGAGAGCAGGTTATTTCAGAAAGTATTAAGAAAAAACGGGATGAGCCTGATGTATTAAAAATTAATCTCATCAAATTTGTCTCTGGTTCAGCAATCAAAGGGTTGAATAATATCTTCTTGACCTTATTCGGGTTATTCTTTAGTATTTTTGTGGCAGTGGTAGCAATTGCATCACGAGAAAACGTAGTTTTTGAGGTCATTAACAGCTCACCGCTCACACAAATCCTTTCTGTGGGCTTTCTCATGCTGTTTAATCTCATTATTTATATTCCACTGGTTTCGTTTGTTACTGGAATGTGGTTAGGCAGATTAGAGTCTCATGAGCTGGTTACCGATAAAAATCTGAAACAACTTGAATTATAACAGTGCTTATGAAGAAATTATTACGATCAAAATTATTATTATTTATTACCCTGGTATGCTTGATGGGAAGTATTGTTTTAATTGCTTTTAATTTTTCCCGTTTTGAACAATATCAGATGAGCCGTCGGAATGAAGAAAGAAAAGATGATGTTGCACAAATACTTGCGGGTGTAAATCGTTATATCGACGAAAAGAAGAATTTACCGACTGTATCCAGCCTCGGAGAAAACACCTTTCTTCCGGAGATCCTTTTTGATGGAGAGATCCCTTCGGGGGGTGTCAGCATTCAGTCACTCGAAGATGTTGAGGGTTTTGTAACCACAAGTGAAAAAGATGCCCATGGTGACACATATTTTATCGGGACATTTCAGGAACAGATTATTGTGTATACCACCTCCATCGAAAACGAAAATGGAACACAGGAAGTATATTTTGAGACTTCAGAAATAACTACAAGTACTGTTAAAGTGGAGTAATTACTTAAGCGCAGCTTGAAGAAATTTCCTGCCTACGGTATCCACACTGAAATGTTTTTCAAAGTGTTGTTTCCATTCTATCCCACGTTTCGTGATATGCATTTGTGGACTATTGATAAATGTGTCAAGTCTTTTACTTAAAGCATGAATATCATTCACTGGTACGAGCGCGTCAGGAAAGGTACTTAGTGTATCTGCATAGCCCGCGTTTGCATACCCAATTATTGAACAACTGAAATTCATGGCTTCAATAAGGACAATCCCAAAAGATTCTCCATATTTTGCAGGAAATACAGTCAAATCCGCTGATGCAAGTAACGATTCACGTTCTTTATTGCTTACTCTGCCAAGAAATGTTACTGGCAAGGAGTGTGTTTTTACTATCTTTTTCGCTTCTTCTCTTTCTGTTCCATCTCCTGCGATGTTCACGATGATTTTATCTTGAGTTGATTGCGGTAGAAGGGCTATCGCGCGTAATAAATCTGTTACGCCTTTTCTTACCTCAAGCCTGCCAAGAAACAGGATAGATAATTTCCGTTGTGAACTATATTGCGGTTTTGTAATGTGAGGATATGAAGGGACTCCTACAGGGATTTTGATACTATCGACGCCAAGATATTTTTTACCATACTGTTGAGTCGGTTCAGAAATATGTATAAACGTATCAATGTATTTTGCAGTATTTGCGAAGTATAATCCCAACAATCGATTCCCCAGTCTGGTCAACATTTTTTCTTCAACATGGATATGGAATGTGCACAGTAGTTTTGGCTTTGTAATACGACCATCATGGACTAATCGTTTAAGTATATGAATAAGTTTGCCTGAGACAAAGGGGGAAAATGGGTAGTTGAAGGCAATTACATCATATATATTGTCGAGTAGAAGCTGTTTGATATGCTGGTGATGAGCCTGGGCGGGTAGGGGAGAGACGCTGCCATTTATCGAAAGCCATGTGATATCCCGCACAGATGCGATGGGAATTGTAGTTATGCGATAGTCTAGTTCATACGGCGTGAGCGCGTGGTTTTCACTGAAAAGAATAGTTGCCTGGTGCCCCTGGGACACGAACCAGGTAGCAAGGTTGATTATGTAAGTCTGGGCACCGCCGGGTCGGTATATTGAGTCATCAAGGACAAAGCAGATATTCATATTACTTATTTCGATTAATCAGGTTAAGTATATGTTTGCGGAACTTTGACATAATGACCGCAATGAGAATGAGAACAACAAACATGCTGCCTGTGAGTATGTAATTTTCCGTAACAAGTCCGGAGCCGATTAAAGCTGATATGATTGTTCCCGGTGTGACTGCAATTGTAGCTACTGTTGCAAGTCGTGGTATCGATACATTAGTGGTTCCGGCAATCCATGTGATGATTGCGTTCGGAAATACTGGAAATAAATACGCAATAAAAAATGGGAGAACGCCCTCTTCATCGGCAAGTATTCTTGCTTTATCCCAATTTTTTTCACCAATTATTTTTTTAACTACATTATGACCCAGGTAGCGGGATAGTGACATCGTCAATGAGACAGCAAGGAAAAAACTCACTAGACCGAATACTACTGACAACTCAAATCCATAAAAAAATGCCACAATAGATATAATTGGTACCAACTGTGCAAACGGGTTTATAGCTAATACTACCGCGAAAATAAAAAATACGATAAGCAAAGGTATGCGTAATCCTGGTGTAATGAATTCCTGGAGTTGTTTGTAGTCAGTAAAAAACAATTTTATCAGATCAAAGTGAAAAATCGCCAGATACGCGATTATTCCGTAGCAGACTATGGTGATACCAATAGTCACTCGATTGAGCACACTCACAAACCAAGCCGGCTTTTCTTCGATTTCCTGAACCAGTTTTGGGGCTTTATGTTTTGACATCCTCTAGTATGCTTATTGACTGTATCTCCAGGATTTGATGTTCAAGTATTTTTACTTCGTAACTTCATGCATACATTGAGGTTTATAAAACTTCAAGATGATTATGCTTTTGTCCTGAGATACCCAGTAAATGCGCGTATCGCTCTGTGGTAGAAACACGTTTGTGTCCAACCACCTGTGATATAAAAAGGATACTGGTGCCTTTTGCCAGATGGTGAGCTATGAATGTATTCCTTAAATCATTTACAGTCGCATCCTTTATCCCCGCTTTTTTAAAAGCTCGATCAAGGTAAAATCTAATATTCCTCATAAGTAACGGGTTACCTGTTTTTGTCAGGAATAACGCTTTTTTATGGTCAAATTTTGGCCGAATCTCCAGATAGTCAGCGATAGCTTTTGAAGCTGCCTGATTAAGCGGGATGTCCCGTTCCAGGCTTGATTCATACCGTTTGATCCGGATTGAAGCAGGTTTCGAGTTTTTATAAGTTATATCATCTGTTTCCATGCGACATAATTCTCCAATTTTGATACCAGTTTGAATAAGCAGTTCCACAATAGAATATAAACGCTGATCTTTTTTACATACATCACGCAAAGCCCGGTATTCCTGGGTAGTGAGTACCCGGGGGATTTGTGATTCGAGCTTCGGGTGTGATATTTGTGATGAAGGGTTTTGGTTTAAGTGGTTATGTTCTATGCAGAAACGGTAAAATGTTTTAATGCTGTTCAGTTTTCTGGATATACTCTTGAGTGTATAGCCTTTTTTCTTACGATCCTCTATAAAGGCTTCTATGTCTGTGCTATCGATATTCTTGAGTTCTTTTGTTCGTGTAGTAGTGCAGAAGTGTAAAAACTGCTCAATATCTTTGGTGTAAGCGATGATTGTATATATTGATTTTTTTTCTTCTTTAAGTTTATCTTCAAACTTGCTAATAATTGGATGTACCATTTTGTTACTGTGTTATTACATAGTTTAAACTATATGCCAAGCAGTGAACTTATAGTTTTTGTCCTGTGTATAAATTATAGTATTAATTTCAAAAAATGCAATTCTTGACATACATAAAGGAACAGTGTACAAAATACTGTTCCTTGGAATCTGCATATAGTTACTATGAACTGCTATAACTCGCATTGTCCGCCAGCGCATGCAACTTCTCTTGAGTTCTCAGTGGAATCAACTTTTTCGTAAGACACAATTTTTGAGAAATCAATGTGTCCAATTTTTTCTTCAAGGTCTTCAAAGCGTTCTTTTGTGATTTCTTCATAAGGGGATAGTGAGTACACATGGTTCGAACGAGGCAGGAAGGAAATTCCTCCTACAATATCCCAGTTTTTATATACCCAGTTAGCTACTTCAAGCCATTCATCTTCACCCACATATACTGTTACTGATGGATTATGTTCTGTAAAATTTTCTTTAAGCATCTTCCAGTATTCAAGTTGCTCGATGGCACTGATGTTATCCTTATATACGGCATTATCAGGTGATTTAACAGGGAATTCAACTACCCATGTAGTTGCGGTCTCTCTCGACTGTCCTACTTCCGGGAAGTAAGGAACGCCCTGGTCTTTTAAAAGTAAAAACAACGGATCATGATCGGCAATTCGTACTCGTCGGATATAGTACGGTGCATACCGCGGGTGGAGGCCGCTGGAAGAATGTACAGTTTGTGACAGGTTACCTGAGGGCTTGACACACGTTACGCATGTTGAGCTGCCGATACCAAATCGTTCCGCGTACTGCTTGTTCATTTTGACAGCGTGTTTCCTGAGTTTTGCCATCGTATCAGGGGTGCGGACTGCTTCACAGTCCCACTGTCCAGTAATAGAGACACCAAGTAAACGTTCTTCTTCACAATTTTTCTTCCAGTCTTTCGAGAGATATGGAAAGTTTACCAGGGTAGACTGGTATGTTCCAAGTAAAGCCGCGATTTTAATTTTCTTTAATAGCGTTTCTTCCGTGTCTTTTTCCCGTGCAACGACTTCAGACAGATTACAGAATTGTTTTGGTTGAAGTAGTATTTCTCCACAAGGGTTGGTACCCAGTGTGTCAACTTTTTCTTTTAACACTTTTAGTCTTCTGGCTGGTAGTGTTTGACGTAACCCCCCCCGGTTAAATAAACCTCGTTCGCCTGTCGATGATTTAATAAGAGCGAGCCATTCATCCATAAATTGTTCAATGTTTGGCTTTTCTTCATATACCGCGGAATTATTAGCCATACTGCGCTCTGGATGTGTATTCCAGAATTGACCGACT
>JBMCLJ010000023.1:0-16297 GCA_048615375.1 Candidatus Dojkabacteria bacterium
TTAGAGCGCAGTCCTGATAAGACTGAGGTACCTGGTTCGAGTCCAGGTGCGCTCACCATGTGAATTGGGAATTGATAATTGATCAAGGGCCTTTAGCTTAGTTTGGTAGAGCGCCTCGTTTGCACCGAGGAGGTCAGGGGTTCGACTCCCCTAGGGTCCACCATGTCATTAATTTTTTAGCATTACAAGGACTTACTTGTTGTAATTATTAGGACAACTTTAGGGTTATCATGGATATTTTATTCCCATTGTTTGATTTATTGATTAGACTATTAAAGGTTATATAAAGAGTTGGTCATTTTGTTTAAATTACATTTCTAGTTCTATAATCGTGAAATGCAAATTCCCTCACTAATGGAGTAATGCAACTCAAAGAACCTTCCTGTAGATATTTCCTGCACATTGAAAAATTATAGCAGATACTGTTACAATGGATAATAATCTCATTTTTTGAGCGGAAAAAACTGTTTGCATGTCCCCCTGACATCATAAATGAATAGTACTCTGGTATGTTATTTGCTTAGAACATAAACTATTATGGAAAACGAATACAATAGGCATAAAAAATACTTAACATTCTTAAGAAACACGTTCAACGTCCTTCCCTTAAGCCTTAAAATAATAACAGTACTAGCGCTATTTGGGTTAGTCAGTATAGTCAGTATCCCTATAATTAAGTTCTTTTCTCCTAAAACGAGTGATGCGCTCGTTACAGAGTGCTTAGGGGTCAAGGTAAAAGATACTTGCTATGGTAAGCTCAATGAAGTCATCATTGTCTCTGGTACTTAGTGACGAACAAGAAATAAGAAAAAAATCATGGAAGAAGATAAAGTAAAAGTCAAAACAATCCGAAGCAAGAATAGACTCTTTGGAATCATCAGGGACTCAAAACTCTTCATTTTCCGAGGCACCAGGGGAGTTTTCACAAGATAAACTTTATACAATCTTTGAAAAAGAGTTCTATCCGATAGCATACTTTCCAGGTTTTGGAGTCTCACCTCCTGAAGATGGTAGCTGAAATCGAGAAGGTTGAAGCGGGACGGAAAGCGATAATTGAATCACTAAAGCCGATGCCTATCCGCTAACAGTGTTACTCTCCGCATTTAATCCTCGACCATGGAGTACGTTGAAATCTTCCTTTGCGGTCATTGTTGTGATTGCGTAGACATTCCTGGAATTGATCTCTTGCTCGATTTGGGAAGTCTGTGATCCTTGATTCCTCAAGTTCTAATTGTACGACGATAGTGGAAAGTTCAGGTATCGTGATCTCAAACGCTTTATCCTGAAAAGAAATGGTTTTTGTCTCTGGCTGGATGCTTTGAACGAGGTTTTGAAACTCTGATCTATCACCGGTATGGATTAAATTCAGGTCATCAAAGCTTATGCCATTAAGTGATGAATTCAGGTCAATGTTCGGATTAGAATTACTGTCGAGAGGAGGAGGCTCTTTTGGAGAGAGTGTGTAATATTTTGCAGTAGATTTTGGAGTTTTATCAGTATTAAGGGTTGTAGATAGAGTATGTGGTGTAGTGGAGAAGTTGGTAAGCATTAATGATATTTTTGAGGGATCATCACTTTTACGTGCTGCCCAAGCCGATATTTTTTCAACATTACTCACCTGGGTTACCACCATTTGATCGTAAAAATACTTCGCGTACATCAGGAAGATGTAGTACGATGAATTAACGCTTAATCCTGTCCTGTTCCCATAGGCGTCTTCAGTTGATTTCAGTAAACCATAATCTTCAATGCCCATTGCGTGGTACGAAGTGGTGAAATCAACTCCATTGTACGCCAGTCGCCCAAGAACATCAGCGAACCATAACGCTGCGAAGTGATTATTATTTGATTTATTTCTGTTGTTACACGCGTTGATATTGAGTTCAGTAATGCCTAAAGTTGTATTTGGATGATTTTTGAGAATTTCTTTATCAATACGTTTAGGTATCAGGTCTGCCCACTTCCTTGAGTACCGGTTATTCCAGATATTCTGGTCAATAGGTTGTCCACTGGTTCCATCATAAAACTGGTACCGGCTGATATCTTCATAATTTGATGTATCACACTGCTGATACCAATGGTAAGTAATAGCATCAACTGGCGTGCCATTTGCCTGGGTTCCGGAAGGTAGATCTTTCAGGAAAGGTGAAAGCTCACTATTATTATAGGGAACAGAAGGATCCGTATGTGGTTCATGTATCGCTGTAGAGACTCCTGCTCCAAGTACTTTAATAGTAGGGTCAACAGCAAGCATCTTTTGTTTATACTCAGTAAACCGGGAAACGTATTCCTGGGCTGACATGCCATTTTCTTCATCATAATTCAGCTCATTACCGATTTCCCAGTACTTGAATCCATAATCATGGGTCACATTGGTATATCTCACCATATCCGCCCACATATCCGGGTTATAATCAGAAATATTAACCTGAATCATCACCTCTGAACCAATATCATTGGCGAAAGTACCAAGACTATCGATTTCATCAGTACCATAGTGGAACCAGTAAGTACTTGTATCCTGAGGGTATTGATCTGTAACAGTATACGGGTGATAGGGAAACTTCTGAGGAGTACCGTCAAATCCAACACTGTTCGCCCACAAACCTCCCGCGTAGCGAAGAATACCAGGTTTAATCTCCTCCAGAGCCACTTTTAATCCAGGTACTTCGTTAATAAATTTACCTGGGTTAACAGCAGGGTTATTCACCTCAGAATCATTCCAGTATTTCGTAAATTCCCAGTTAACGAGACCAAGCCCGAGATGAGAGGAGTCAAACGTTGAAACAGTTTCCTCAAGGGATATTACAGCTTCTGATGATGTAGCTTGTACAGGAGATTGTATTCCGTTAAAAAATATCAATCCAGAAAAGCCGACAATGCAGATTGATAATACGGTAAAAAGTTTAGTTTTATTTAGGAGTATTGACAATTTATGGCGCATATAATTTATTTTATCTGGCAATCTTTCATGTATAGGCTAACATAGCTAACAACTGTACATCAAATAAGTTCTGCATAAGGTATATTAATTGTGTAGCTCTACAGCCACTTAGCCAGTATTGTAAGAAGGGGTTACACCTAGACCGCACAAAGCATCTCGCTTAACTATTGAAGCATAACGAAATAATGCCGAATAGCAGCGCGATTTTTCCCAATAAAACATTAGTGTTGGCTTCCCCTTCATAGAAAATAAGATATTCGATCAGGATGCTGCAAACAGTGAGTCAAGCTAAAGCGTGTAGAGTCCGGGTGAATTACGTTTATACATTCGATGTACAATTCAATAATCGGCGGCAGCGTTTGCTATCACCTGCTCAGGAATCCCGGTATCTTCGACAATTTCTGAGATTAGTACTCTACGAAGATCTTCACCTGAAACGATAATTCCTTCATCCTTGCTGAGTACTCCGCCAACTACTTCTATGTATCTGTGTTCTGTGCTGTCCAGTTTCTTATTTGTTACATCGGTTAGAATATACTTCCCATCCAAAGTCCTGAGAAGAGCACATACTGAAAGGGCCTTCGGGAAGGCTCTTTCTCCAATATTTTCTAGCTTAATAGCGAATTGATAAGCGCAATGCATGTTTTATTCCACAATACTTACGAGTAACTCTAATTTCCCCTCATTCATTTTATACCCTTCATATTGATATATCTGCGCGTTCCACAGTTCACGACCTCTACGCGCACCTTCAGCAACCCTCTGTTCCCACACTTCATCAACAATGGATTCCAGGTCAGGGACTATCATCCTGCTGGAAGGGACTTCGGTGAAGTATATAGAACGTAAAGGGAGATTTGATTTAAGAAGGATTTGTGATCTCATCTGGTACTACTATGAAGGGAGGGGTGCAGTGCATAAATATGTGATTTTACTTATTAAAATTTGCTATACTAATCCTGTATTGGCGGGATTAGTTGAGCGGTTCAACGTGACCTTCCCAAGGTTAAAAGACGGGTTCGACTCCCGTATCCCGCTCCACATTCGAAGGACTAGCCAGTACCCCGGTGGTGAAAATGAAACTCTGTTGGGTATTATGTATGATACAAATGGGTTTTACCCCGACTTTATGACAATGTTGGTACTAAATATGGTATACTTTGTTACAAATGTTTCAAAGAAAAGCACTAGAAAAACTACACGAGTGGTCCGTACAAAAGAATCGTAAACCTCTAATCCTTAGAGGAGCAAGACAGGTGGGGAAGACAACGTTAGTGGACATGTTTAGTCGTGAATTTGACGAATATATTTATCTTAACCTTGATACATATCCTGATAAAAGAATATTTGATAGAGTCGAAACCCTTGATAATCTGGTTGAAAAAATCTTCCTTGAAAAAAACAAAAAGAAGCTGGAGGGAAAGATACTACTCTTTATCGATGAAATTCAAAATTCTTCGAGGGCTATTCACTTCTTACGATACTTCTACGAGGAAAAGCCTGAATTTTATGTCATTGCAGCCGGGTCACTACTCGAAACACTTATGGATATTTCCACCAGCTTCCCCGTTGGAAGGGTGGAATATATGCAACTGAATCCTGTTTGTTTTGAGGAATTCCTGAAAGCAATAGGCGAGAGACAATTACATGATGCCATGAATGACATACCAGCAAAAGACTATACTCACGAAGTCTTTCTGGATCATTTTCATAGATACACTATTCTTGGTGGTATGCCAGAAATAATTAAGCTTTATAAAGATGGAGAAACTATAGCAAACCTGAGAAGCGTATACGATGGGCTTATGAATTCTTATCTTGATGATGTTGAAAAGTATGCGCGTAATCCTTCTCAAAGAGAGGTCATCCGGCATGCAATTACCTCAGTTCCTTTTGAATCAGGAAAAAGAATAAAATTTCACGGTTTCGGAAATTCCAACTACCGTTCAAGGGAAATGGGTGAAGCTCTAACACTATTAGAAAAAGCATTTCTGATTAGACTTCAATACCCTTCTTCAACTGTAGATATGCCTGTGCTACTCAATAGGAAAAAATCACCTAAGCTTCATTTCCTCGATACCGGTCTCATAAATTACTATTCTGGATTACAAACCTCTTTACTTACGATGAACGACCTCCACGCCGCATACAATGGGATTCTAGCGGAACACATAGCCGCTCAGGAGCTTAAAGCGAATACCATTGAATCGACGTTCTGGGTGAGAGAAAACAAGCAGGCAAATGCGGAAGTTGATTTTATCATCCCTTCCAATAGTGGACTTATTATCCCTGTAGAGGTTAAAAAGGGTCGTTCAGGTACACTTCGTTCCTTGCACGAGTTCATTGATAGAGCACCTCACTCATATGCCATACGTTTATACTCAGGTAGGCTTAAACTGGAACAATCAGTAACACGTAATGGTAAATACTTTACTCTACTTAATATGCCATATTATTTAGCAGGCAAAATTCAGATCTATATTGAGTGGCTACTCACTCAACAAACCTAAACTTCTCTCGAAAAAAAACCTCCCGTTCCCGGGTGGTGTAAATTAGTGCTAATTAATATTTATCCCTGTGCTGGTGGATTACCACCTTTGTTTCTAATAGCGAAGAGATAAATGAGGAGTGGAATAAGTCCAAACATAAAAGTTAAAATCGCCCATAACGCTCCGTTTTCGATACCTCTTTTTTGAGCATCTTTATATATCCATACACAAAGCCATATCCATAATCCGAGGAAAATAAGTCCAAATAGCGCACTACAAATAAGGACAAATATACTTGCTCCTGCATCTGCATTGCTCTGAGCATACGCTGGTGACATAAGAGCCATTCCAAGTACTGGAACAAGAACGGCGAATATTTTTGTTTTGTTGTTAAGTAATTTCATGGTATTTTATTTATACACTGTATTTTAGTACTTTTTACTGTATATGTAAATTGCCCTTATATTATATTTATATTACTGAAAGCCAATAATACTATAATAAATATATTGTAGTTGGTTATCCATTTATCTTATTCACAATTTCACAATTCCAGGGTGATACACAGTACTGCATCAGTACCCGAACAACCCCGAATCATTACTACTGAACTCGATTACAACTAAAGCTGTCATGACACCAAACCACAAGAGTATAGCGGGAACATAGTAGCCTTTTGCGATAAACTTTTGTACACGTTGAGTATGTGACTCTCGCAATTTGAACATATTGTCATGTAAACCAATCAGCAGGAAACTAAAGAAGATTAAAGTAGCTGAGATACATGAGAGTATGCAATACGGGCAAAGTACCCCCGTGCCATAAACGCTGTAGTACATGAGCCAGTAGGAAAATATAAATGCGCCACAAGCTCCGATAGTCACTGATAAAAATACAAATCCAGGAAACTTCACCCGGAAAAGTCCCAGTCCGCCGATCGTAAGCGTAACCGCATAACCAATAAGCCCAATAAAGGTGTTAGGGAATCCCAATACTTCTGCCGCCTCAGTTTCCATGATAGAGCTACAGCTCACGGCGGCGTTGATATCACAGGTTAATGGTGCATCTGGTTGCTCCAAAAGATGCACGAGTTCTATAGAAAGAGCAAGTGAAGACCACAGCCCGAGAAGGGAAAATATAATGATAATTGCGTAAAATACTGTTTGGAATGAAACTTTTGCCATAGAATATATACTGTTAGCTTATTTTACCAGATTCCATTTGTAAAGGTAGATTTATGTATAGATTCATTCCCGTTGAATACGTATCTGTACAGATACCGGCCAGCATGTGGAGTTCAAGTGAAAGTTGGTATACAATGGCTCCGAATATCATGCTTATAGCAACACGTAATTTAGTAATTCACACTCTCTACACACATATCCTCAAAAAAATCTTCTTTATGCAGGATCCGGAAGATGTCCATGACAGAATGACACAAACCGGGGTCAGGCTTGGATCCCACAGTATTACCCGGAAGGTTACTTCATTGCTCTTTAACTACCAGCATCCAATGCTGGAGCAGGAGGTGAAAGGGATTCACTTTCCAAATCCGATCGGACTGGCTGCTGGATTTGATAAAAATGCTCTTTTAATTGATGTTCTGCCTTCTGTTGGCTTCGGGTTTGCTGAAGTTGGATCCGTTACTGGCGAACCATGTGCTGGCAATCCTAAGCCACGGCTTTCACGCTTAATTAAATCAAGAAGTCTTAATGTATATTATGGTTTAAAAAACGACGGCTGTGAAGCTATAGCATCAAGGCTGAAGGATAAGCGGTTCCCGATACCACTCGGGATCAGCGTTGCAAAGACTAATTGTGAAGCGACCTGTGCTACTCTGGCAGGAATTGAAGACTATGTAAAAGCGTACAAAGCTTTTGATACGATCGGCAGTTATATGACTATTAATATTAGTTGTCCTAACGCGTTTGGTGGCCAGCCATTCACTGATCGTGAGCGACTCGATATGTTGCTGAAAGAAATAGCGAAGCTCCCAAAACCAAAACCTGTTTTTTTGAAACTATCTCCCGATCTGGATCAGAAGGCAATCGATAGTATTATTCAGGTAGCGCGGAAGTACACGGTTGATGGTTTTATCATTGCCAATTTGACGAAGAAAAAACAGAATAATCCATTAATATCTGACGAAAATGTGCCGGAAGATGGTGGCTTAAGCGGCAAAGTAGTGGAGCAGCAAGCTAATGAGCTTATAGAGTATGTGTACCGCAAGACACAAGGAGAATTTGTCATTATTGGGTGTGGTGGTGTATTCTCTGCGGAAGACGCATATACCAAGATTAAACTTGGGGCTTCATTAATCCAGATGATCTCCGGGATGATTTTCGAAGGTCCTCAGGTTATCAGCGAAATAAACCGTGGCCTGGTAAAGTTGCTCCAGGAAGATGGGTATGCTTCGATAGGTGAGGCGGTAGGGAGTGGCGCGCAGATTTAAAAGATTTCCTGTCGAGATTGGTGATTAGTAGGTTATTACTGGTTTTCAGTGCCTTTATAACCTCTTCCAATCCAGCATTCATAATTAAATTCATGCGATAGATAAAAGTGTTCACACTACGGGGATAGTCGTACTTCGACGGGCACCCATGGGTAGCGTGGATTCTGTTGAGTGAATAGTCCAAGACTATCTTTTCCGTTAAGAAAATATACCCTATCAGAGTTACTTATTACCAGGTTTTCCAGAACTGACTGGGCTTGCGTTACATATTTAGTTTTTCCTTCTGCAGAGACTCGGGACACGGTGCTCGCATTATCATGGAGTGTATATACGTTATTTTGTGAATCAACGTGTAGTTCTACTGGTTCGTCCGCTACTACCGCTAAACGTTGAACAACATCATCAGTGGAGATTTTGTATACATCATTAGTGGCATAGAGTGAAACATACACCTCATCTTCATGTGAGACCGCTACATCAGACGGGAAAAGACCGGGTATGCTAATATCATGAGATTCCCCTGAGGGAGAAATCTTTGTTACCGAATTTCCATGATAATTTGCTGTATAGAGATTTCCACCAGCATCTGATGTCAGTGCAACAGGTCGAGCACCTGTTTGAGCAAAGATTTCATAACCACTTTCTGTTACTTTTGCCACTGCATTTAGCTCAGGTATTGTAATATACAAAGTGTCGCTCACGTATTCCATATCGGTAACCGCTTCAGTAAGACTAACAACATCAGTCACCGCGTTTCCTGCCCCGATAGATACAATCTTTTGAGATACGCTGCTGTAGGCATACATAGTGACATTGTTCCCCGGTACAAGTTTGTCAATTATCATACCGGTTTGTACATTCATACGAAAAGAGGGTCTACGAATATGAGGTTGGCGTAAGTTTACCTGATTCACTGCCTTTACTGTTCCATCCTTATGTGCTGCGATAAGAGTACCGTTGCTATCGAATGACACAGTAGTAAGTTCATACGAACCATGTAAAAAATTTTCCACTAATTTGTAGTTTTGACATCTGCCGTGTAAGCTTGCTTTCATGGCATTGCATGTATCAAGCGCCGTTCTTTGTGCCAGTAACTCCTCCGACGCAGCTTTAGTTCTGCTTGTCAGCTCTGGGAGTGCATCGTAAAGGATCTGCCCAGGGCATTCTGTCTCCATCCAATCCCGGTGACCGGAAATTCGAGGGTTTTTAATATGCTGGTAATTTGGATCCATTTCTCCTTTAATGTCCGTAACAACCTCTTCCGGATCGAGGTTGTACCGTGCCAATAACATACCAACCAGACTTTGTAAGCTTTCTCTGGCACTGGAAGAGATATCAGAGCTGGTAAAATTTCCAAGAAGTGAAATTCCTACAGTGCCACGGTTATGCGCATATGTGTGGCCTGCAACAACACCTTCTCCACCATTCCTCCCTTCATATATAACACCATTTGGATCAATCAGATAGTTATACCCGATGTCTGTCCATGCAAGAATGCGGGCGTGATAATTCCAGATAGAGCGGACTTCTGAATCCCAGTCATTTGAGCTGTTTGACGTGTCAGTGTGGTGAATAATAATGTGGCTCAGGTCGAAATATTCTGTTTCCCATGCAGGGTTACTACAGTTCGAAGGTGAGTTCACGTTCATATCAGGACAGCCCCAGCCTTCACGCGAACGTATTGGTACTCCGTCAATTGTGTATGATTGTTCCTGCTGCAGGCCTGGTGCATGAGAGATACCATCATACATAAAGTGGACACTAACGGTGACAGGAAGTACACGAGTCTCTTTAAGACGAAGGTCTATGTTTTTTACAGGTATCTGGCCAACGATATTTGCGGAAACAGCTTTATCCGGCAGCAGGTCTGCATCATAAAATTCACTTTGATACTTCGGAGTTGTACTTACATGGGGCACTTTTTCAGGAATCCTGAAGCTGGACCATATTCCCGGGGTTGCGCTATTTTCATGTACCAGATATTCAAGTACTATGACTCCTGTTCTGCTCCGTTCAACTTCCAGTCGAATTTCGGTTGCCGCAAAAGGGTTTGTAAGAGATATAACTTGCTGTACTGCATCAAGCTGAACTGTATGTTTGCGGGATTGGTAATCCGGGCGACTTTGAGTGTGTACGCTACTTGCTCCACTTGCAGACAAAAACGATGCAAGAGCAGTTACTGTAATCAGAGAGAAACAGAAGGCTTGTTTAATCGTACGATTTATAGCCACATGTATATTGTACACCTCCCTCACAGCATATTCAACGACCAGTCTTGGATATGTAATTCTATGGTGTTGTGGCAGGGGCAGGGAAAGCAGAATCTTCAGCACACTTCTCCTCTGCAAGATATAAAACTTCATCTTGCACACCCAAACTCCGAAAAATTCCAGTTGTTGGCTCTTGAGTAGTCACGCATTCACCACCTGGTAAAGCTATTATTGTGCGGAACAAATCAGCACCAATGGGGTATGGTTCAGTCTGAGCCACCACCTTCAGTCCTCACAGCATTGCGTATAGCTTCTTTATCTTCACTAGATAGCGAATCAGAACCCATTTCAAATATAACACGCAATGTGAATCCAGTATCTTGATCGCCATCCACCAGCACTTTTTCATCTATACTCGGTTGCCTCGGCTCTCGTAACCCACGCCCTCTTCTCAAGCTCTGTTCGTAATTAATCATGGTGCACGCATAAGAAGTATCACTTTCACACGCCTCAGGTCCTGGTGTTGGTGTGGTAGTAGTCACCGCCGTTGATATCATTTGACCCACAGGAGAAGCTGCGGGTGTTTCAGCGGGTCTGTCAGGGAAAGAGCACGAAACAAGGAGAATTGAAACAAGTAACAATCCACCTACGGTTCTCCTATAGTCAGGCCTTTCAGATCCTATAGTTGGATTATACTACACTTCATTACAAACATTAACCATGCTATGTATTCCCTCTCGACTATACTAGTGTTATGGATGGTATTAAACTAGGAAAAGTCTTTGGGATTGAGATCTGGCTGCATTATACGTGGTTTTTTATTTTTTTACTGGTAGTTACTTCGTACTCATTTGATATTTTACCGAGAGTTTTGCAGCAGTTCTCCGCTATCAGTTACCTGCTTATTGGGCTTGTGATCACCTTGTTATTCTTTGGCTCAATTTTATTTCACGAGCTTGCTCACTCGTTGTATGCAAGGAAAAAAGGGTTATATGTACGGAGGATTACTCTGTTTATTTTTGGCGGTGCTGCCGAAATAGAGAGTGAACCGAAGAAGCCGGTTACAGAGTTTGTTATGGCAGGTGTCGGGCCATTAGCAAGCATTGCACTTGCAGTCGTATTTTTCTCAATCGCCCTTATAGGTCTGGTTACAGGCAGTGTCACCCTCCAGGTTATCGGGAGCACGCTCGCGGTTACTAATTTTATTTTAGCAATTTTTAATCTCATTCCTGGTTTTCCTATGGATGGTGGAAGAATGGTACGGGCTGCACTATGGAAGCTTACCGGGAACTTTCAACAAGCTACCAGAATTGCTTCCTTTCTGGGAAAAGTAACAGCTGCACTCATTATTGTCTTTGGTATTATACGGGTTGTGATGGGTGTGGGAATCGGCGGGTTCTGGTTAATCTTGATTGGAATATTCCTTTTCGGAGCGGCGAGTGCAGCAAACAGAGAGAGGCGGTTAAACCCGGAAGTGTGAAACATCAGATATTACTTTCCCTCCATCATCTGCTTCGCGAAACCGGTTAGCTGGTCACGTTTTGCCCACTTTCTCTCATAACCTTTCAGGTAAACCTTCCGTAAACGCAGATGATGTGGCGTCACTTCAAGAATCTCATCTTTCGCTATGAAAAGTAACGCGAAATCGAGCGTCAGCTGCATCGGAGGCTTTAACGTGACATGAGTTACCTGCGCCTGGTTAACTCTCACTCCCGATTTGTGCCGAGCTTTACATACATTTACTTCAAGATCTTCGTCAAATTTATGTATACCAACTACCATACCTTCGTATACTTCCTCTGATCCTCCGATAAAAAGATCCCCTTTCCACTGCACGGTATTCAGCGCGTAGTCCACCGAGATACCTGATTCACTTGCGATGAGCACTCCTTTACGATGAAGTTCTGGTAGTTTCGGGTCAAAAGGTACATAGTCCAGAAGGTAGTTATTCAGAGCAACGTTACCTTTCGTCCGGGTAAGAAGTTCATTGCGTAAGCCAAGAAGATTACGGGTTAAAATTTTGCTGGTATAACGGGTTTCATTATTGTCCATTTCTACATTCGTAATTTCGGCTCTTCGTGTGCCGAGAGCAGAAACAACGTCGTTACTATATTCTTCGGGAACGTCAATGATTAGCTCTTCTACGGGCTCCATTTTCACTCCGCCTTCCTCCTTGATGACAACTTCAGGCTTACGGATCTGGAATTCATACCCTTCCCTGCGAAGGGTTTCGATCAAGATCGATAGCTGCAACTCGCCTCTTCCAGCGACATAGTACGCACCATCATCGCCTTTAGTGATTTCGAGGCTGATATTCGTTTCAAGCTCACGCTCAAGTCTTTGTTGTAAAAGTTTAGCGGTAACAAATTTCCCATCTTTTCCTACGAGGGGGGACGTTGAAGCTTCAAATTTGATCCTCACTGAGGGGTCTGATATTCGAATTTTTGGTAGTACGTCGACCTTATCAGGATCACAAAGAGTTGCACTGATTGCCGTTGAGTCTACTCCTGCAATCGCTACAATTTCTCCTGCAACTGCTTCAGGTATTTCCATAAAGCCCATGCCTTCGCGAACAAGGATTTTTTTGACTCTTCCTCGCGCAACAATTTGAGGATCTCTCTTCTCCTCACCAGGAACAGCTACAACAACTGACTGATCATGCTTGATTGTACCGCGAGAAATTTTCCCGATCAGGTATCTACCCAGATGTGAATCGTACTCAAGCGAAGAAATAAGCATCTGGAATGGTTTATCAGGATCTCCCGCGCCAGCAGCAGCGTCAGCAATACTCGACATTCTTTCAATTGGCGATGGAACATGCTCAATAATTCCTTCGAGAAGTGGTTTTAAGTCACCTGGGAGAGAGTCGGGCACGGTAAGGTCACCTTCAGGTAGTGAAGTAAACACCTTCCCTTCACGACCAATCGCGTAGAATACCGGAAATTCCAGCTGGCTCTCATCGGTTGCCAGATCAAGAAAGAGGTCGTTTACCCTTTGAAGAATGCCATTCGGGTCAGCGAGTTTTTTATCAATTTTATTAATAATCAGGATTGGTTTAAGGCCAAGTTTAAACGCTTGCTGGAGTACGAACTTTGTTTGTGGTTTCGGACCTTCCTGGGCATCAACGAGCAAAATACAGCCATCAGCCATATTTAGTGTCCGTTCAACTTCTCCGCTGAAGTCAGTATGACCGGGAGTATCAATGATATTAATTTTATACTCCCCGAACCGTACTGATATATTCTTGGCGGTAATCGTAATTCCTTTCTCACGCTCAAGGTCACCGGAGTCAAGAATCATTTCCTGGCTCATTTCATCCTGATTATCCCGAAACAGGTTGCTCTGCTTCATAAAAGCATCAACCAGGGTCGTCTTCCCATGGTCGACATGCGCGACAATAGCAATATTTCTTAATTTTAATGGGTCAATACTCACAACTCTTTAATCCAGGGATTGTACCATAGATAGGATTTTCTCACAGCCTGGATAATTAGAATATCGCTCGTCAAAGATGGATGAAATAAAAGCTACAAATAAACACTCTAAGCACTAAAGCTCACTTCATAGAAGAATCGTACGTAATGGCGACCTACTCTAAAAGATGAAAAGTAATTAAGTAATTGATTCGAATACTATGACAAAAGAAATTAGAAATGAAAATGTAGAAAAACTCGAAGTAGGTACTATTTACTTTATTGTAAAACCAAAAGTAAATCAGGAAAAACTTTCCGGGGAGGAAGACATACAGAGGTTTCATATGGTTTTGGCACCAAAGGATACCAGGCAGTTTCGTTCTATTATCGTGGGGCATAAAAAGTTGCCTGGTATAACGGAACACAACCGTTACTGGGGCTATGTGAATGCGCTGTACCAATCTGAAGAGAAGTTTCATCAGGAATTTGAGGGTGGGGAACACGAGACTAAAACCCGGGGAACGCAACACGAAGATCCAGCGAGAGTTGCTGGAGAAGGAGTGTACGCTTTTGTAACGCATGGAGATCATACTCACTTTATTTATGAACTTAACCAGCCACGGGATACTGGAGAAGTTCAGGAAGACCTGAATATCAAGCCAGAAGGAAGCTATATCGTGAGCGTAAAAAACCCGAAGAGAGGTGCACCAAAAAGCGCTGGTCTCCCTCGAACAGAAAATGTTGAGTATCCGCAAAATCTTCAACAGCTTTTTGACGATAAGCGGTTTATCAGTGTGAGTGATACCAAACTTCTCGACTACGAAGGAGCTGAAGTAGTATTGATCGGGTCACAGGAAGAGGTGAGCAAAGAACTGGGAATAGAACTCGATGAAAATAAACGCTACCATGAACTTCATCTTGATAAAGGATCTCTCGAGAAAAAGCCGATGAAAGAAGGCAAGTGGCAGTAATGCCTGCATTGTTTACCAGGAATTGTCAATTGAAAATTCTCGGATAAATTCGTCTTGATTTTTCCCGACATTATGTACGTAAACCCTGTCGAAACCCATATTCACGAACTCCTGGATATGTTTTCTGTGCGCTTCAATATCTGAAGAAATAAACACCCTCCCTTTAAAGTCCTCAGGTCTCACAAGCTTCGCCATAGACTGAAAGTCTTCAGGGTTTTTAATATCTGACTTGGGAAACGGCATGCCCCCATTCGGCCATTCACGCAGCGCGTTCTGAAGGGCTTCTTCGTCTGTTTCTGCCCAGGAAAGGTGAACTTGAATGATTTTCATCATTTTCTTCGCATCTTTACCGGTTTTTTTCGCGCCTTGAGAGAAACTTTCGAGCAGTATACTGAGTTTTTTGCTACTTCCACTTGTTACGATAATGCCATCACAATATTCCCCTGCCCATTTCGCGACATACGGACCTGCTGTACCGATGTAAATTGGTGGTGGTCGTTCAGGAACTGTCCACAACCGTACCCGATCCATTCCAAAAAACACACCCTCATGCTTGACAACTTCCCCGGTGAAAAGCTTCTTAATCATCTCAGTCGCTTCCTGCAGCATCTTTACCCGGATATGCGGCTCTTGCCAGTACGTACCAACCACATGCTCGTTAAGAAGCTCTCCCGTACCCAAACCAAGCCAGAACCTTCCCGGTGTCATATACTCCTGGGTCGCCGCTGCCTGGGCAATTGTCGATGGGTGGTGACGGAACGAAGGGCAGGTCACGCCAGATCCAAAGTCCACAGCCTCAGTCGCCTGACCAACTGCCCCATAAGACTCCACGCGAAAGAACTTTCGCCCTGCTCAGGAGTCCACGGCTGGAAGTGGTCAGAAATAAACGCTCCGGAAAAACCGTGCTTTTCAGCAAGCTGAATAAACTCAAGAAGCTTAACCGGATTATATTGCTCACACGCTGCTGAATAACCTATCTTTGTCATACTATTTTAAATAATTTACCTACTCTTGCGCTGATCCCTCCACGCAAGTAATTTCTCAACGGGTTCAGTATTCCAGGGAGCGTCAATACCGGGAATGATATGAGCTGCACCCGCTTCAACCAGTCCATCAAGATCATTCACATCGTTAACTATGACAGTCCGCTCGATTTCTTCAGGATTTCTGCCAACTTCTTTGCACCAGTTGTTGAGAATCTCATTTTTGTGCCGGAAATTTTCGGCGGGACCGAAGGTATTCAACATATCGGCGTAAGTGGCAACAAGCCGTAACGTTACTTTTTCACCTCCTCCACCTATAAGAATTGGCAGCTTTTCCTGAACAGGCAGGGGATTTAAGTGAGATAATCGTTCCCTGATAATCGGTAATGCCTCTTCAAGTCGCTTCAGCCTCACACCAGGACTTGCCCCAAAATCATACCCGTACTCCTGGTAGTCTTTTTCGAACCATCCCGCGCCTATGCCAAGAATGGCTCTTCCGTGGGTAATATGGTCAAGTGTTCGTGCCATGTCCGCGAGCAGATTTGGATTCCTATATGAATTGCATGTTACCAGGCAGCCTATTGTAGCGTTTTTTGTAATCGAGCCCATCGCCGCAAGCGTTGTCCATCCTTCAAAATGCTTACCATCAGCATCCCCGTATAATGGAAAAAATGATCCCAGTTCCACAAAGTGTCTAGGCCCATCTCATCAAACTTCTTCACCGCACTGAGATATGAATCCATATCCGTATGCTGCGGATGGAGCTGTACGCCAACCTTACTATAGAGAAACTCAATACAAACTACTGTAAGCTATAGCATACTAAAACACTGTC
>JBMCLJ010000024.1:0-16032 GCA_048615375.1 Candidatus Dojkabacteria bacterium
CGTTTTTAATTCTTACGCCAATAATCTTCGTCTCTGGTTCCAGGGTAGTTTCTTTGCCAGAGATCTTTTCTACCCGATAGATTTCCGGGAAAAAACGTGTCATGTCAAAAAAGTACGAAAATCCCAAAAGAATGAGAGTGGGAGCAAGGAGAATATACGCTACGGGATTCCACTGGCTTATGTATATACCCGCAAGGCTACACGCAAGAGCGAGTACCGTTGCAATGATTCTTTTACTTCGAAGTGTGGAAAGAACCAGAGCCCTGCCTTAATTTTAAGAATGACAGATATCTGTCGCCCCAGGGCGATGAAAAGTGCGATGAGTAAGCCAGCAATTGAAAAAATCATAACTGGTTACAATTTACTTCAAAGTACATGCTTTGTCTATGCAAAAAATCCTTTTTTATGATTTTTAAGGAATATTAAAAGCTGCGGCATAATTTCTTCAGTCAGTACCGGGTCTATGGGATGCTTCTTAACCTTGTTTGTTAGCCATTCAGTATATTTTTCTATCGAACAATTGCTTTTGACATAGAAAGTATCTTCGGACATCCATCTGTTGATTACTGGAAGCATTTTATCCAGGGCATAAATGAAGCGACTCTCCGGGTCGTGTTTTGCTTCGTAGTGCTGGATAATAGTACGAAGCTCTGTGAAGTGAGGGTAGGTAGATTTGAGCTGGATGGATGCGTCGTTTTCTCATTGAGTTTTCGTGGTTTGCGCTTGTGGAGAGACTTTTATTGAATCTACATCCCCTGAAAATGTTTCCACAAGGTCGTGAGCGAGGGCGTATTTCAAGAGTACTTCACTACACGCTTCACCTTTCGGAACTCCCGGGTGAGCGCGATTACAGAAAAAAATCTTCAAGGTTCATAACGTAGTATAGCAAGGGAATGGGTAATTGGTAATTAAGAAATGCGAGCGGTGTTCGTAACGGTTTTATGAAACTATGCTTAATATCCAATAACCATCTTGATAATCAACTAGTTTTCCTTGCTTAATGCGTTATGAATTAAGGCGATAGTTTCTTTATGATATCTTTGTGCAGAAGCGTTTGGAGCCAGAATACACGAAGCGTATACATTCGAGAAAAGTCGAGACGCTAAATCCGCTAATTCCTTCGCAGTTGTGAAAGGAAGGTTTTTGTCTTTACTTCCGTCATTAATGGAGTGCTGTATGCTGGGATGTTGATTGTAAACCAGTCTGCCTATCAAGGGCACTGCCCTGGAAAAGCGAATGAGATCTTCACGTTCTCCTTGTTTGAAGGACAGCATTGCAGGGAGAATTCGTACCCTTCTACTAGAAGCTGTGGATACAGGAATGGTATAATTTTGATTCGGCATAGGGATAAGTATTGATTGGCCATATTGTTGTAGGGCATTGGCGGTAGGCCGACCTACACTGGGATCATTTATTTCATCTTGCTCAAATCGACTCAACCACTTTTTTACTTTTTCAGTTCCTGCTCCGATGGGACGGCTTATAGCAGTTGCAGTAGTAATTTGCTCGCCCTCTCCACCGGGGAGCATGGATACTGTGACTATTGAGCGACTTGAGTATGGAGGTAGGGCTAAACTATCTCCCCTTGTACCTGAGTTTTCTTCTTTTAATAGAGAGTGTGTGATACCTTGCTTAATAGAATAGTCTCCCAGCTCAAAAGTCAAACCATTCTGACCTTCATTTATTGCAAATAGAGTGTGCATATGCACTATAGGCTGATAAGTGGTTTCTTCTAGAGCATTCCACGTACATGTATAACCCGATAGCAACTCATACATATCTTATAGTATCACGCATGCTGATTTTTTTCAAGCTAAATAACCATGTATCTACATCAGTCAATAATTCTTATTTGTATCGTTCTCTGTAAAACAATTCAATATCCTCCCGTATACCGGGATGGGTAACGAGATCGCGTGCCTCATCCCTGGTGCACCATTGATACGCTGTATGTTCACGGGAAATTTTAATTTCGGCTTCTTGTGTCCTGCACCAGAAGACAATGCCGATGAGCTGATTCTCTGCTGTTTTTTTGCCGCAGAAAATGTGGAATGATCTGAGAATTTTAATCACTTCAATACTTATTCCTGCTTCCTCACCTACCTCTCGTTGTAGAGCGGTATCAATCTCTTCAAACTGCTTCATTCTTCCAGTAATACATTCCCAGATTCCCCCCAAAACTCAGCTTCTGAAGAACGCTGGGCAAGGAGTATTTTACCAGTATCTTTGTACTCGATAACTGCTCCCACAGCCACCATAAATCTACCTTCGGGAGAATTCTCATTAGAGAGTATAGCAGGAGAATCGGTAATTGATAATTCATTGAATTCAGACCGGTAACATTACCAATTCACAACGTGTTTTCCAATTATGTTGCCGATTTTGTCCCAGATAGCCATTTCATCCTCATCAGCAAGCATAAGCTCGCGAGAGTTTCTCAAATACCTGGTGAGAACTCTTCCGTCGTGATTAAAGGCAAAGCTGTCAAACGCTTTCAGTAGTAAGGGGCTCTCTTCAGGGGTGTAGTCTGCGAGGAATGTGAATGTTTTCATGATTTGATTATAGACTATTTTACCCTTCTCACCGACTTGAAGAACACTTCAAGCATATCTGCACATTGCGGTAACTGCTTTTCGGAATGTAGGTCACAGGTGAGGTTGGTGTTCCTCCAACCACATGGTAAATCCAAGTAACGCGTCTTCATATGTTATAACCTTTCCTTTTGATCCAATCATACCACCACTCGCGTGAAGATGACCACCACCAAAGCCAGTTTTATGCATAATATCTTCGACGTTGATGCTACCAGGAAGTGATCTAAGTTCGATGCGGTACTTGTCTGTTTCCCACGGGTAGAAAACGTACGTCCAGGATACGCCACGTACTGAGAGACCGGTGGAAGTAATGAAACTTCGTACCGCATCATGCCTTTCAAACTACTCAGTGGTTCGGTCAGTTTGGTGTTTTTCCTGGATATGTTGAAGGAGTGCCTTCGAGGAGTTGAGTAACGATTCTTCGTGCACTACCATGTCTCCTTCATCAATAGTTCGTGGGATATATTCACTTAAAGTAGTAAAGAATTGCTCAACATGAGGATCCTGACGCAGGGTGCTGTCCTGGAGGTAGAGCTGAAGCTCTTTCGCGTATTCGTAGGACACTTCCGGGGAAGTAATCAAGGTTTCGAGTTTTCTTTTCAGTTCATCAAACATAGTTTTAGAGTAGGGATGAGTTTCACTTATCGGGCTGGTACTTACTTCTGGCGGTTCAGATCGAGTAAAACAAGCAGTGAGATCAGGAATCCAAATCCCGCCACGATTTTTCCACGGTTAGTGTTTAATTTGAGAAACAGGCTTTCTGTCTTTGCTTGTTTAGTAAAAGCACCATGTGCCCCAAAGTTACCACTGACACTTTTGTAAAGGTTATCATCCTCAAACGGTTCGAGTACACGGTCTGATAGTTGACTTGAGTAGCCTGTTCTTGCCAGGTAGCGATCGCCAAGACCAGGAAAGAGTTTATTCAGGAATATTATCGCTGAAGTGTTCAAGGTTACCGCGATTTCCCGACGTTTATGTTTAGCTACCCAGGCTACAGCCTTTGCCATAAGTTCAGGCTGGAAAACTGGCGGGACTGGTTGAGGACTTGTGGAAAATTTACTGCGTCCCCAATTGAATTGCGGCGTGTTAACCGCGGGGAGCTGAACCATTGTCAGTTGAATTTTAGATTTGTTGTGCAGTAGTTCTGCTCGTACTGATTCGGTAAATCCTTCTATCGCGTGTTTTGCCCCACAGTACGCGGATTGGAGTGGAATGCCACGGTACGCGAGGGCGGAATCGATCTGGATAATTTTTCCGCGGTTTCGGGGCAGCATTCGGTGAAGAGCTGCCATTGTTCCATGCACAAAGCCCAGATAGGTAACTTCAGTCACCCGCTTGTACTCCTCCGGGGAAATATCGTTAATCTCTCCGAAAATAGTGAGCATGGCGTTATTTTTCCAGATGGTATTTGTTGAGAAAAAGTGGTGCGTTTACTGCATTGTTGGAGCAATCACGAACACGGGGATAATGCTGCTGACGCTCAGTGAAGTGAAGGATGGTGTAGACGAGAAGATTATTGTGTAGCCTGAATAGTGACTACATCTCCGACAAGTGTAACATCATTGCCGTCGACAAACACCGCTGAGTGATAATTAACAGCGTAAGTCGTTGATTCAGGATTTTCCTCTAAAAAATTGCTTTAGTTCTTCAGGATATTTTTTCTCGCCCTCAAAATGAGGATAGAAATAAAAATCAGTTTCATAATTTACACTCCACCTTCTACCACGTAGGTTCTCGCTGCCATGTCGTGGAGCCCCTGGCGCTTGTCGGTGAAGAATATGGTAACGTAATGAAGAGCTCCAATTATTGTGTTTAATCCTGTTACTACGAGTACCCGGATAGTCATTATTTTGAGGGTAGGGACATAGCCTTCTTCGTCAATAACCCGTATTCCCATAGTCTTTTTCCCAGGACTTTGCCCGCCGTGTTTCGATGGCCAGTAAGCTTCATATGCCCAGATAATTGCAGTGTTGATAACAAACACAAACAGGGAAATGAGAAGAACGGCAGCGATAAATATGAAGAATTCTGGACCAAAACTTGCAGATGCATTTGTTTCATCAAAAGTACTCGCATTCAAAACTAACGGGATCATCACGAGTAATATTGCTACATACGCCAGGACTCCGAGGATTACCCCGGGAATCGTCAGTACCAGGATATCAATCAGTCCCGCTCCAAGGCGTTTCCAGTGGTTGCTGAGTGTATATTCCACTCCAGAGATGGTTATTGTTTGTACTTGTGCCATTTCATGTGTAGTATAGCATATTTGTGATATATTCACCCGCGACGCGCAAGAACAGGGTTCTATCCCAACTTCTCCACCACAGAAAAACTCCTCATATCTCTATAGTTTTTACCTCCTCAATAGTCTACAATGCTGCACATTACACTATGAAACGATTCACCAATCAGAGCTTGAAAACATATAATACTTTTGGCATTGATGCCGTTGCAGGTGATTTGCTTGAAGTAGAGCGTGCAGATGAACTTTTTGAGCTGTATCAGGAGGGCTTTTTCCAGAATGAATATGTGTTGATTGGAGGTGGGAGCGATATTCTTTTTACCAATGAAGTGATTCCATCGGTGCTTACTTTACGGACAGGAACGATTGCAATTACTGAAGACATGAGTGACTACGTGATTGTCACCGCGGATGGTGGAGTAGAGTGGGAGACTTTTGTGCAGTTTTGTGTTGATCATAATCTGGGCGGTGTTGAAAATCTCTCGTTAATTCCAGGTTCTGTTGGAGCATCTGTGGTACAGAATATTGGCGCGTATGGCGTTGAAGTGAAGGATGTTACTGTTTCTGTGGAATACTTCGACATTATCGAAGGTACTTTTAACACTCTTACGAATGAAGCGTGTTGCTTCGCTTACCGGACAAGTGTTTTTAAAAAGGATCTGCACGGCAGAGCTATTGTAACGAGGGTTTCTTATAAGCTCATGAAGCAGCATAGTCTTAATCTGGAATACGCAGATGTCTTGAACTATATTGAAGTAAAAGGTATGGCTCGTGAATTGTTAACAATTGGTGACATACGGGAAATGATTTGTGAGATACGAAGAAGTAAGCTTCCACATCCTCAAGAGATAGGTAATGCCGGGAGTTTTTTCAAAAACCCGATCATCACCCTGGAACAGTTTGAAATCCTTGCCAAAGATTATCCTGCCCTCAAACCAAATCCAGTGGATGATCATCATGTAAAAGTATCCGCGGCGTTTCTCATCGACTCCTGCGGATGGAAAGGATGGACTGCAGAAAACGGTCGATATGGTGTATCGGAGAAACACGCGTTAGTCCTTGTTAACTATGGTGGCGCGACAGGGAAGGAAATTGCCGGTTTAGCTGAAAACATCCAGGCAAGTGTCAAAGAGAAATTTGGAATAGAAATGCAACCGGAGGTAGTGTATGTGTAAGACAACAACGTTGACTATTGTATTTATATTTTGCATTGAAAATTAAGTTTTAGTACAGATTAGTAAATGCTTATCAATTTTAAAATATCTTATGTACACAATATAAGCCAGACGCAACAAACTTTGATTTATAAACAGCTACCTCCACAATATAAAAAATGGCTGATCTCGCGAAATTACTATCATTTACACAGTTTACTCATAAATTCCAGCAGGTTATCCGCACAATTTATGTGATGGGGTGAGATAGGAACGAAAATGACGTTGAGCATTCGTTCCAGCCGGCACTGGTAGCGTGGTATATCGCGGGAGCGGAGAAGGGGAGTATCCTGGATACTGATAAGTTGATCAAGTACGCGATTGCACATGACCTGGTGGAGACCTACGCCGGTGATACGTACTTTCATTCTACAGATACAGCATTAAAAGAGTGTAAAGAGCAGCGGGAGAAAGACGCTCTTGAAAGGATTAAAGCAGAACTCCCGGAGTTTTCTGAACTCCACGAGATGATCAAAGCTTACGAAGCAAGACAGGACCGGGAATCCAAGTTCATATACGCGCTCGATAAAATGCTCCCGGTCCTCAATATTTATCTCGATGAAGGCAGAAGCTGGAAGCGAGACAACGTTTCACTCTCAATGATCCGCACAAAGGACGAAAAAATCGCGGTGTCCCCGGAGATTACAGAGTTGTGGCAGGAACTGGTGAAGTTATTGGGAGAAAGGGAGGGGAGTTGTTTGAGTAAAGGATACTACGAATATCTCCAGTAACTCGACAAGACCATATTTCTTTGAATTATGAAGTTTATTCCATCTCTTCCCGAGCGGCTTTCATGACGCGAGACCAGAAGGTGAGTGAGTCGAGAAGTGCTTTGGCTTCTTTTTCATGCTCGGCGGTGAACTGGTATTCTCCCGTATCATTCAGGTTGTTCCAGTAGCTTGGTATGAGGATTTGCTCGCGAAGGTCATACATTTTGAGCTCAGCAGCGATGCAACGTAGGTGCTCTACCGCTCTTGAGCCGCCAGGAAGCGACCCGTAGCTGATGAATGAGACTGGTTTATAGTTCCATTCATGGTACAGATAATCAATAGCGTTTTTCAGCGCTGCGGATGTGGAATGATTATATTCCGGCGTAACAAATACAAATCCGTCAGCTTCTTGAATAATTCTTGAGAACTGCCTGGAATGTTCGTGCTGGTAATCCTGCATCATAGCTGATTTTGGTTCATCCAGCAGTGGCAGATTTAATTCCGCGAGATCCACCAGTTCAGCCTGAATGTCCGAACGTGTTTGTGCAATTTTATGTATCCATGAACTTGGCTGAATATTGAATCTGCCAGGCCGTGTAGATCCGGCAATAATTTTAATAACAGGCATAGGTTAAACAATTACAAAAGGTAAGTCCACCGCGATTACAATCGTGGGGACGCAAAATCTTGCGTCCTGTCTCCTGCAACACACCATCACATACTGCAATATCCCAAATTCCAAACCGATACATACGTTTTTTTTGGGTGCATGGATGATATTTTTGGTGTGATGCGGGTTTCTGGACGCAAGATTTTGCGTCCCTACAGTATTACCACCTCTATGGTTTGTTTGGACCAGGGGATGTCTGTGTCGGTGATTCTTTTTTCGTTGTCGTATTTGTCATCGGGAACCCATACTCTGAACTGCGCTTTATAGCTTCCTGGTTTTAGGTTTTTAAGAGGACCTGTTTCCGCCTGTACAACCCCATCTTCTGCCCAGAGCCATTTGAATACACCGTAGTCTGGTACTTTTGCTTCAAGGTAGCCAGTGTAGCCTACATTGTTTTTATCTACTGCTTTTAAATAATATCCAATTTTCTGTGTTTCAAAGTCAGACTTTTTGATTGTAATTGAATTCCTGTAGGTGATATTGTCGTTACTTACGCTGATGGTAAGTTTCGGGTTGTGGTAGTAACGGCGGAGAATATCCTGATTATGCGGATTTTGCATTACATCGTTTAGGCAGTCAGGGTCATCTTTGCATGGTTTGGCAATTGACATGTCTTTAAACCCAAAACCATTGAATTGCTTCTGATCTATTCTGACGAGTCCAATTCCTTTAACGAACCACCATGTTTCACGAAGTAACCGTACTTCTTCAGGATTGCCTTTGTCGAGACTCTCAAAGTAATCCACTTTCAACGCTTCGCCGTTAAACTCAAAGTCTCCTTCGTTTTTTGGTGTGATTGTGAGAGGGTGCATGTCCATTCGAACCCGCCAGCTTCCAAATGGCTCAAGTTTTGTGTTGACTGGTTCTGGAATGGTGGTGGCCTCTTTGTTTTTCCAGTTGTGTCCGGTGCTCGCATTCGTGTTAAAGTCGATATAGGGAAGCGTTACTTGTTTTGGCATTAAGTTGTAAGAGGGTAATCGACCAGTTGTTGAGATAGTATTCGAGTCAAAGTATCGATCTTTTGGAAAAATGTCTTTGTAGTCATGCATCCCGGTTGCCGGGTTTTTGCGGGTATAGTATACCTTCGAGCCAGTGGACCAGACATGTTTGTCAAACACAGGGTGCTCTTTGTACATATAATCCCGTGTTACAATCATCCAACGAAGAGCCATGGATGACTCAGGTTTATCTGTAATACACACATCCTGGCCATCAATTAATGGGCACCAATACGAGTACGGCGAGTCTTTAGTAAACCGCCATGGAATATTCGGATATCCTCCCCAGTCAATGACTTCTTCCATCTGGAGACGCATCCGGTGAGTTGTATTGTGTACGTGGTTGATATTTGTAAATTCAAACGCATAACCTGGATTATCAATGAAGTAGTCATCCGCTTTGATAGTCGTTCTTGCCGCGGTGAGCTGAGGGCTGTCTTCAAAAACTTGAACAGTGATTTCATTACTCAAAGGAGCGTTAGACCCGGCAGGTCTGAATGACGCAGTGTGTTTGCCTTCTCTGATTATTGGATCTACATCTGCCCTGACCACTCCTGTATTGTCTGACCTGAAATTCCCCCACAGTAACTCCATTTTGTCTTCACATTGTCCATCTTCTTTACAGTATTGGTAGCTGGTTTCCAGATTAAGAGAGCACGGATTGCCTTGAGAATCTGTGACCTTGAGGTAGTAGCGAGCCATATCATTCGTCATTGCGATGGAGTTGCTGTAACTGTCGTTATGCAATGAGACCGCGACGTTAAGCTGACCAGCACATCCTGTAGCGGTACTTGCCTCAGAAGAGGTCTCTGTACTTGTTCTATTCATTACGAGAGAAATCGCGACAATAGTAATAATCAGGGTTATTGCAATAGCGACAATAAAGATTTTAGTTGTTTTTGGTGAAGGCGAAAGGATTTTCACAAAATATAGTAGCATTCCAGCCGGTATATGCAATAAGTATGGCATGCGTTTTTAGGAGGTTCGTGAATAAGAATCATATAACTTCGCGTTACTCAATTTATATATGTCAAATGCAGATATTCCAGTACCAGTAAACGCATATACTACCTGTGGATATAGCCCGCAGAAAGTGATCGAAAGAATGAATTACTGTTTGTTTGCTAATACAGAGATGCTTGATATTGAACCCTCAGTTTTGATGCTCTCTAGAACCATTCTTGATCAATTTGATTACTATAGAAGGGCACTACTTGGTGTGAAGGAGTTTTTGATGATGGAAGAAAACAGCTTTTTATTACTTATGAATCAGTTGGCTGAAAATAAAAAGACGGCTCAAAAAACTTGATTATGCGTTATTGGCATGATTATTCAGGTACTGCTGCTGAGCAAGTGAGGACCTTTACATCACTTTTAAATGGTATACCACCTGGGTATGCAATAACTCATAGAGAATTTATGCTTAGTAAACTACATGCATATGCGGCAATCGGACGTGTTGATCAAAAGCATAGTGAAGGACTCATGTCGGAAAAGGATTTGATTACCCGCGAAGAAAAGACTGTTGATCCCAATTTATTTGATTTCACTTACTTTTTGCATCCAAATCCAGTACGGCCAAAGTATCGGGTTGATAGCGTGCTGGGTTTACCTCAAGAAACTTTGCTTCCAGCGTTAATGGGAGGACAGTAAAGATACATTCAGGAAGTTTATTGCTTGAAAAAGTGAAACAGTCACCGAGTATAGCTGGTGAAGATGCCTTCCTTGCTACTCCGCATCCTTAAGTGCTTTAATAATCCCTTTCCGCATGACAACATTATGTAGCGAGAATATGTCTTGATCTGTGATGTTTCCAGGTAACTTTGTGGATGCCAGTTTTTGGACATCATTGTCAAAATAAAAGAACTCAGCGACCTGCGTTGCTGCTGCCCCAACCGGCTCTACCCGAAACTTTGCGTTGGGAAACGACCGGTAATCAGGAAACATACGGTGGTCGATAACTTCCAGTACTTTATCCAGGTCGAGTGTTTCTGGCAGTCCTTTTGGTTCGCTCATATCGACGAGGATAAAGTTATCATACTTTGAAATCTCCCCTTCATTGACCACTTCGACGAGTAAATCGAGTTCGCTTGCTATAAAGGCAGGCTCAATTTGCGGTTTATTAAAAAACTTCGCGATATATCTCGTATCAGGTTGCTTTTGTCCTAGATATTCGGCGTACGCAATAGCGCAAGCTACCCCATCCAGATCAGGGTAACCTGCTGCTGTGATAAGTGTAGTGCTCATAATTGGAATATCGTTTTATCTCATTTGTAGAAATATGTATAATTATCCTAAATGATTCCTTCGAAATTACAGCAAGGTGATATGGTGCGTGTTATTGCTCCAGCGAGGAGTATGGCGATGCCGTTTATTGATGATGAGGTTAAGGCTATTGCTTCGAGCCGTTTTGAAAATGATCTGGGACTGCGAGTGAGCTTTGGCAGGCACGTGAACGAAATTAATGATTTTGACTCTTCTTCAATCCAAAGCAGAATTGAAGATCTACATGAAGCATTTGCAGATCCTGAGGTCAAAATGGTGATAGCTATAATTGGAGGTTTTAATTCTAATCAGCTATTGAAGTATATTGATTATGATCTGCTTAAAAACAACTCGAAAATTCTTTGCGGGTTTTCGGACATAACTGCCCTTGCGAACGCTGTTTACGCGAAAACAGGGCTTGTTACCTATTCCGGCCCCAATTATTTCAGTTTTGGGCAGAAGTATGACTTTGAGTATTCTCTGGATATGTTTCGTGCCTGTCTTTTTTCGAATGAAGAGATATCCATTGTTCCTTCTCCAAGGTGGAGTAATGATCGTTGGGCGGGTAAACAGGAGGAGAGGACGTACTATGAAAATGAAGGGTTCTGGGTGATCCGTGAAGGAGAGGCTGAGGGGACAATTGTTGGCGGAAATCAGTGTACATTGAATTTACTGCAGGGAACAGAGTTTATGCCGGACATAAACGGGAGTATTCTTTTTCTGGAGGATGATTATGAAGCTCACACTGCGACTGTTGACCGGGATTTGCAGTCAATTATTCATCTTCCGCAGTTTGAAGAGGTGCGTGGAATCGTCTTTGGTCGATTTGAAAAAGCTACAGGAATGACAAAAGATTTACTCACGCAGATTATCACCTCAAAAAAAGAGCTGGATCACCTGCCTGTTGTCGCGAATGTGGATTTTGGGCATACGACGCCGCAGATTACGTTCCCGATTGGGGGAAGAGTCAGGATGAAGGTGCATGTCGGGGAGGTGAAGCTGGATATTTTTGAGCACTAAAAGTATTGGGATCGCGGAGGGGTATTGAGAGTGGTACAATACTTTGTCTTTTCATCATGTCCAGGAAGTTCTTTGAGCGTAATGAGACATTCAGGTGTGTGGTGTGTGGGGCGGACGTTGCCCCGCATGGTAGTTCATGCCGGGATCACTGCACGGAATGTTTATGTTCATTGCATGTGGATATAAATCCCGGTGATCGGGCGAATGGCTGTCGGGGGGTGATGGTGCCGATTGGACTTGATGTGCGGAATGGCAAAAAGAAGATTGTGTATCGATGTGAGCGGTGCGGGGAGGTGCACAAAAACATTGTCGCGGAGGACGATAACCGGGAAGTGCTGCTTGAGCTGGCGGGTAAGATGTGGTGAGATCTTGAAGGGGTTACCGTTTTTTTTTTTTTGCAAATGTAACGTGCATTGCAGCAAGAAATGTATTGCAATATGTTGCATCTCAATTACGTCGAAGTGACGGTACCAGGTTTGTTGCGGTGTTTTGATTGAATGATCAGATAGAGGACTACTACTAAAGTTATGGCAAGAAGTGTTCCTATAATGATCATTGCAATAGTGCTGTGGAGGATGATGCTGATAATTACCGTTAGGGTAGTCAGAATCAGTGCGATGAGGAAGGTAATGAAGCCAAGGATGGTTTTGGTGAGTCTGCCGATGAAGGGGATAACGTCAGCAAGAACAGTGAGAAGACCAAGCATTGCCATGAGACCAGACCACATAAGTATAAAACCCGCTGCTCTGAGTCCCCATCGAAGCAGTTTATCTTCGGTGCCTATTTGTCGTAGCGCTTCATTGTAGCTGCCGGTAAACACGCGATACGCTTGAACACCGTTTTTGTCGGTGTATGCAGCGAGTTTATTGTTTTCTTTTTGTGCAAAGAGGAGCACTTCAGTGTTTTGTGGCAGAACGTAGTAGGTTATGCGGTAGTCTCCAACCTGGGGATTGAGAAGGTCGCCAACTCCTGAGAATACGTAATTGTTTTGCACTTGTACATTGGTTAGCGTGGAACCAGGTATGGCTTCCCGTGGTGCACCAGGTTGTTTGAGGAGCATGTCCTGATTCAGGTTTAGTTTGTTCAAGCCTGGAAGGGTGGCGTTCTGTAGGTCTACTGAATGATCTCCAAGCGTAACTGAATCATTAATGAATGTTTCTTTTTCTACCCCCGGTTCAGGGTTGAAGTGTTTCGTCGTATCATGGAATCTGCTGGAATCCTGTGGATTGGATGTCCAGTCCTGTTTGTATGTATAGGTAGTAACAGTTTCTTCCGAGCCTCCTGGCAGGGATTTCGTTTCTGATTTTGATTCTTCAATCCAGGAGTACATTTCTACTCTGCGTTCAAGTACAAGATAGTTGCCGGGTTTAAGGAGGAGTGGATCACCTAATTGGGATTCGTCGGATGATGTAAGAGTTCCACGTACCGCGATGAACTCCCCGTCCTGCACATTCGCGAGATCATTACTATTTACTTCTGAAGCCTGCTTGTAGGTATCAAGCTGGTTTGGGCGACCTTCATTCCAGAAAAGCAGAAAAAATGAGCCGATAAAGATCAGGAATCCGAAGAATATTCCAGCGATAGAATTCAGAATCCGTTTCACAAAGTTTGTTTTAGTAACGACAGTAGTAACGTGATTTTCCATGAGATAATTACGGCGCAGTATACCAATTTCCCGTAGGACGCAAAATCTTGCGTCCTGTCCTCTGCAACATACCATCACATATTGTAATCCCGCCGATCAATAAAACCGATGTACGTGTTTTATTTGGTGCGATGAATGATTTTTTTTGTGCAATGGGGGTGTTTGGACGCAAGATTTTGCGTCCCTACTGAATTTTTGAATGGAATGATGGCGTTGACGCTATCTATCTGGAATACTGGTATATCAAATTCGTGGAAGATATTTGCTACTTCAACATTGATTCCCTTCCAGTCCATGCTGTTTCCTTCTTCATCACACAGCAGGCTGTGGCCGAGGAGAAGAGCCTTTGGAAGACCGATATGCTTTTTCATGAGGAGCTTGATCTGCTGGAAGTAGTAGAGCAGCTCATGAATATCTTCGCCTTGTGCGTTGTGGTGTTCGAGGAAAAGTAGTTTTCCGGAGAGCTGTACGGGCTTACCGACCATGTGTACTTTAAATGAAGTAATGAAGGTGTGGCCACCTACGATTCTTTCACTGTGGAGATCTACTGCAGACAGTGACGTGTCGTGGATCGGTTCAACTGGAGGAAAGAGAAGTTTGCCTTTCTTGATAAATTGTACGAGAAACTCCCTGCCTTGCGGCTGGGGGAAATATTTATACACTTTCTGAGCGTTCGGTCCATAGTAAAAGTCCAGCCCGTACTCGTAGGCTTTCCACGCGATGTGAGTCGGGTCGCTGGAACCGAGGAATGCCTTGCTGGACTCCGCGAAAAGCTTCCAGTCTATCAGGTCAATAGCTTCAATTGTTTTTACACCCCCACACGCAAACCAGAGCAAGTCCGCATCAGATTCCAGAGCTTGATGAAATCCATCTACCAGTTCTAAGAGCGTCTTTCTCCCAGAATAAAAATCCAGATACTCAATAGCATACTCCTCCATAAACCGCATGCACTCCGCGTGGTACGGTGTAAGGGACAGGTCTTCGTGTTTAGCAAGGTTAACGAGAGCGATTTTCATGGGGAATTATAGCATTTCATTGAATCATTACATTGTGTTCAGAAGAATCTTTGTATATTTCAAATCCTTCTATACACAAAAATCTCCGGTATAAGTCCTCCCTGGTGGACTTGGAGTTTCTGTATAAGCTTGAATTCATCGCCAGTGAAGCATTCCTGGAGGAGTGTTTTCTCCTGGGTGAGGGCAATGATTGTACCGCCAGGTTTGACGAGAGATTTCATTTTGTGGGCGAATTGTGTGTAGATTTTCTGGTTTGCTTCATGATCTTTGACTTTTACGCCAAACGGTAGATTGGTGATGACGATATTGACATAGGCCTTCGGCAGTCGGAGCATGGAGACATTGCTGCGGAAGACTACAAATCGTTTCATCGATACCCCGGCTTCTGTGAAGCTTTTCTGTGTCGCGTCAACAGCCATGCCGCTTACATCGGAGGCGATAGCCTTGTGCGGAGTGAAGTACAACGCTGCGCTGACAGGAATTGTGCCACTTCCGCAAAACGGGTCGAGAACCACGTCTGTTTCTTTAATCTTTGCCAGCATGCACATGCAGTAGGCGAGAGAAGGGTTAATCCCTCCGGAGGTGAAACTGCTGCGCCATGAGCGCCTGGCAAGGTTTATTTGCGCGTTATCTTCTCGCTTGAGGTGAAGTGGGGAGAGTAGGACGCGGTACGCTTCTATATCGTGGGTCGGGGAGGTGAATTCAATCGAAGCTGCGTGAATGGCAAGCACGTCGCAGTGAGGGAACCTGGTTTGTAGCTCTTCAAGGACAAGCTCCTGCGTGCCTTGAATGTATTTCAGGGTAAAACTGGTCATGGCTTGATAGTAGCATACTTGAATATCCTGACCGACGCAGTTTTTTACGTTTCTATTATGTTAATCATTCGCGAATTAATCTCCCAACTTCTTTTTCGTAAAAGTTACTCCCGGTGCCATGGGTATGGACAAAAAGCCTTCGCCGATTATAACCGGCGGAAACGCTTGTAGTGTATTACAAAAGACCGCCTTTGGTAACTCGTTCCAAACTTATGAATACATACAAGAGTCTATTCATATATTTGCAAGAGTCCGCAAAAATGGTTATAAAAGAATTATGAAACTGCCGAGGGGGAAGAAGGTGTTGATCAGTGTAGTAGCTGCTGTATTCCTGCTCACGAGTATTATTGTTGCGGTTATTTTCCTCCAGAATGAAGATACAGAGATTCGGAATCAAGCTCAGACAACAAAATACAATCGTAATCACACTCCTTTAAATGGTGTTGTTAAGGGAGGGGTTGTGTGGTCAGACAAGCGGGACTATTCGATAGGCGTGCATAAATCGACCGGGACAATTTATAAATTTATAAATGCACGATCTGACGAAAATGCCAATACTATACATGAGCATCCAGGAGCGGCGCTACAGATCGCTATTCACCAGGGTGGTCAGTTAACCCCAAAAGACTCCGCATGTTCAAGTCAGGGATACTGGAATCCTACACAGGCAGGAGCGAATTGTTCTTTCCCAATCAAATGGGAGCACCACGCGCCAGAGTTGGGTAAGGATACACAGTTATCCTGTGATGGTGTGCAAAATAATTCCTGTGAAACAGCGAATGAAAGCATTGAACAGTCCCAGCATAGAATGATGAATTTTGACTATGGTGAGGATTATCC
>JBMCLJ010000025.1:0-15425 GCA_048615375.1 Candidatus Dojkabacteria bacterium
TTGCACCACCAAAGTGGTAACCCTGTGACATACCGACAGGGGACATTGGCATGTGTGCAAATTCGCTATTATCTTTTTTAAAAATATAATTATACGGATAAACCTGCGCACCATTCTTGAAGTACTCAAAATGCAAATGCGATCCTTTTGTTGGGAATTGACTGGCATCGTAATAATACCAGTTACTTGCTAAACCTGCGTAAACCTGACAGTAATTGTTAGTTCTGGGGACACTACCGTCGTATGGCGAGCAGCTTAATCCAGTTCTACCTTGAAATCCGATTACCTGTCCTGCAGAAACCCTATTACAAGAAGGTGGGGTGTTATACGCATCTCTTTTTTCTTTCTCAAGATTCGCGTAGTATTCCTGAATCTGCTGTTTTACATCCTCGAGATCACTGTTCACCACATTCATGTTGTCACTGAGTGCTTCTTCACTCGATTTTGACTTCTCAATAAGCGAAAGCTTATTCCCTTTCTGATATTCCAGTCCCTCTTCCTGCATAGCAAGGTTTTGGGACTCCACTTCCATACTTTTTGCCAGCTCGCGGGATTTTTTTTCCTTTTCTTCAATTTCTGCTTTCTTATCCCTGGTTTCTTTTTCTAATTCTTTTAACTCTTCATGATGTGACTTTATGAGCTTAGCCAGGTACCTTTGCTTTTCTTCATTTATCACTGAATCTTCATAGGTGCTACTCTCATCCAGCAACGACCCGCTACCATACAACATTTTAAATAATTTATTTGCTGCCAGATCCTGCTCTTTGGAAACTGTATTTTTCTGATCTTCAATTTCTCCTAGTCTTTGCTGAATATCTTCTTTTTCCAACGCTATTTCTTCAACTTCCACTTCTTTTTTCTCAATTTCCAATTTGAGTCGCTTAACCTTGCTTTCGTTCTGGGTAATTATACTTTCAAGATACGCAGCATCATTTTCGTACTTTTTTTGATTTGCTTTTTCTGCATCAAGCGAATTTTCTATCGACTTCAACTCCTCTTCAAGTGCTTTTTTCTTCGCTTCAAGTTCCTTTTCTTCGGAGCTTTTCTCAGCCAGTACAGGATTGATTGGAGAAAACGATGGTAGCGAGACAACTGAAATAATGAGTAGAAGTAGGAGGATTTTAAAAGTTTTTTGTATAATATTGGAATATTTTCCCATTGGAATCCAAATATTTTTATGAGTCATGGCAGTTTATTTTTTTACGTGCCTCATTATAGCAAAAAAACTACTCATAATTCCAATTAACGCTCCAATGCCGCATGTCACCAAGGTTGCTTCGAGAATCAACTGGTTATCAATTGTTGGCCATGGCACTTCTGAAAAATACGCCTGTATCCTTGGTACAAAGCTTTGTGACTGGGCAACAAAAATGTTTTTGAAAACTACAATGATCGAGGTTGACAAAAGTCCTCCAAGTATTCCGTAAATCATACCATCAATAATAAACGGCATCTTAATAAACCAGCCATCAGCACCCACAAGCTCCATAATTTCTAACTCTCTACGGTGATAGGTAATAGTAAGTTTAACGGTGATAAATATAAGTATCGATGAAATGAAAAAAAGGAAGATGGTAATTGCAACTCCAGCAGTCCTGATTAGCTCAAAAGCCTCTCGAGTTACCTCAGCCTGCTGAAGGTTAAAACTGTACCATCCTAATTCAGGATTCCTTTGGTCAGCTATATTCGTTATAAAATTCTCGTTTTTTTCGAGTTCAGTAATAATTGATTGAAGATGCTCCTGCGAATCACTATAAATAAAGGTCACTCGCGACAGGCTATTAATATTTTCTTCGTTTATAGTACCTTCCATGTCTGGATACTGGCTCTCAAAGTTTTCCTGTGAGAAATCAAGATCGTTAATATTCATGTCGCGAACGTATCCTGTCCCCTCCACTACATTTCGAAATTCATCAACCTCCTCCTCACTAATATCTCCACGTAAAAAAATAACTAAAGCCGGTTTGGAATCAAAGTACTCAACAAGCTTGAGAGAACCAAAGAATGCGAGACCCACGAATGAAACGATGAAAAATGATAACGTCATAACAATAATTGACGCGAAACTCAAACCAAAATTACGCATCATATATTGAAGTGCTGTTTTAAATATTCGTACAATTTGCGACATGGTCAATTATGATAACCTCCTACATTGTCTCTAACAACTCTACCCGCGTCAAATCCAATCACACGTTTATTCAAGGAATCTACAATTTCAGTATCGTGAGTAGCGACAACTACCGTAGTTCCCCAGTTATTGATTTTATTGAGAAGCTGCATAATGTCCCAGGCATTATTGCGGTCGAGATTACCAGTTGGTTCATCGGCAATGAGCAACTTCGGTTCGTTAACAAAAGCTCTGGCCACGGCAACTCTCTGTTGTTCACCACCGGATAACGCATCAGGAAAATGGTTCTTCTTCTCAAGCAGTCCAACCAGATCGAGCACATTGGTTACAGATTTTTTGATTTCAGAACTATGCTCACCACATACTTCAAGTACGTAAGCTACGTTTTCCCAGACAGTTTTTGAATGGAGTAATTTAAAATCTTGAAATACGATTCCCAGATCTCTTCTGTATCGTGTCAGTGCCTTGCCACGTAATTTATTGACAATCTTACTTTCAAAAGATACTGTCCCTTTTGAAGGACGCTCTTGTCGTATAAGCATTTTAATAACCGTTGATTTGCCTGCTCCTGAAGGACCAACCAGAAAAACAAACTCTCCTTCTTCTATATGAAACGAGATATCTTCAACGGCAAACTTGCTACCGGCATATTTTTTTGTAACATTTTCAAAACGTAACACGTGAATTGCGCGTCATACGTTACCAGAAAGCTACTCGAAAATCTACTATTCTGTATAGCAATAGATTGCATCACATATCATGCAACAAGCTTCACGAAGTGAATACTCATAGTTTGAGTTTGCGTATAATGCGGTTATATATTAAAAAATCAAACCCAACCATAACCACATGGCTGTAAACACGCTTACCACGATAAAAAAGGCGACGCCATACTTGTGAAAATTACTATCTGTTATCATTGTGTCATTATAATTATTCTTTTTATTAGACATAGCGAGCAGCTAAATGTTAGATTATTAAACTATCTGAGTGGAGATTATCAGCAAACTTGTTTATTTTCAATACCAGCTCACGTCATTGTTTATTTAATCAACGCTCCAATCTGACCATCAGGGAATTCAACCAGCTCTATCCTATTATTTTGCAACAATTCAATCAGGTTGATCTCGAGCTCACAGGGTTCGCCTACATTCATTTTTCCATTGTGCATAATTATTGGTCGGTCAAAGCCAATTCTTACAAGACCCTTATCCGCCTTACGATAACTGAAGTGTGATACACCGAAAAGCACATTCTGACTCGAAGATCTAATTTCTCGAAAAATACGCCTCTTCAACCCATCAATTTTTAAATTTGCAAAACTAGCCAGTTCAACTGTAGGTTTTGAGTACCCTAGTCTGGAATAGTTCATATTATCCAAAATTGGTGTTTCGAGTTTGCCAAATTTTACGAAATGTTGCCGTTGAGCTTTAAGTCCATACGAAGTAAAACGATACGACCCTGGCTTATGGCTTATTAATGGATCATAACTGAATGAAAGATTACCCAAAGCCCTGGTTCGGTTCTTAAAGTCTTCAATAGTAAATATACCATTACCCTGAAGTATTTCTGAACCTTGGAGTGGCAGCACTATCTGATCATGGAACACTTTTTTAAATATTGCAGGAGATAACAACGCGCTCGTTGCTGTGTCTGCGTGAACCTGTTCACTCAGCATCGACTGATACGTATCACCAAGAAAACTCATTACTTCATGGAGGTGTTCCATAGGAATAATACCTGCTGTTTGTATGTTCCAATCAACTTCATGCCCTACTGATTTTTTTAAGGAGAACTGCGTATACAGGTAGCTTTCATCAACATTTCGTGAAGAAAACGCATAGCGAGCTCCTTCTACAGCTTGTATTTGAGTTGCCCCACAATCCGCTCCTGCCATGACATCCAATTCAGTGGCAACTTTCATGGTTTTGAGTAAATACTCCGGGATATCTACCATATCCGCCAGGGATTTAGAGTATGCGATGACCATTGGATATATTCCTCGTTCAGGAATAAATATTTCAGCTTCATAGGGCATAGCAAGCTCCTTGGACTTCTCGATAAACAAGTCAAAATCATCCATGCTTGCAGCATTAATGTTGCCGTGACTAAAGAGGTGATCATCCCATAAAATTACGAAGTATCCTTTAGAATGCTCCCGATACTTATTTAGTTCGTTTTCGCGATGAAACTCTTTACTTTTTTGATTAATATGGAGTGAGCGATAGTCATCATAAAAAACAAAAAAATCTTTAATACCATCTTTTGATTTTAAGTTATTGAACTTCTGGTATATTTTTTCAGCTAAAATCATATATAATTGAAAGGAAATATAACTACTTTTCAGTTGAAGTTTCAGTGCATGAAGATATGTGCACTAACTTCCTCCCATTCTCTAAAAACTTTATTTCTTTATTAGAATTAATTTGCACTTCATCTACCCGAACAACTACTATTTTATCATTGTCGTAATAATAACAGTATTCCGGAATAATATTTACATACTCATTCCCGCCTGTCCCCCCCATTCTTAAGCCTTTTATACCAACAATATGTATGCCTTTGAGCAGGGTATCTGTTGCATACTCCCTCTGCGAAATATCATTAACCATTAGATGGTGTTGAACGTCCGTAGATCCTGAAAACATGGAGAAGCTCTCACTATCGATTTTCGATTTAAAATGTTGATAATTATTAAAAATATCCTCTGCTCGCTCAAGAACAATCTGGTGGGGCTGATCCATAAGACTTTGCGGATCTATAACCTCACACTCCTTCAAGAGAATGTGTGCGTAGATGGTTATCTTATTAACAAGTTTGTTCATCCAGTCCTGTACGTCAATATCTGGTCTCGGAACGAAGTAGTTCAAGGTAATGAAGCTGGCCTCATTACTTTTCAATGAAATACATATTTCCAGGTTTGTCTGCAAATCATCATACTCTTTTTCTTCCAGGTCTGTTCCACCTGCATAACCTCGTGCATAGTTCATACTGAGATGAAAATTAACATTAAATTGATTAGTTAATTCAGTCGGAAGGTCTTGCTGTAATAATTCCAGAATATCTTTCAGTTTTTCAAGAGTACAAACTTCGTTTCCTTCGTGCGACAAGCGTAATTCAGTCAGTTTTTTAGTCCCTTGTTGAAGACTTTCAATATCGACATGACCTTTATGAGCACCAAGAAGGTTACGTAAAGTTTGATAAAGCCTTGACATCACATCGGGCAGGTAGGTTCGTGTCGAAGACCCATCTATGGTATATCCGTTATGAGAAGCAACACGCATATACACTTCATTTTCAATATTCGGTTTTTGGTCTACCACTATACCATTAACTGCTGTAACAGCAATCTGATAGTATTTTCTCACCTCGTAGTAAAATGTCAGTTGCTCCTTCTTTGCCTTTGAAATAAGTTCTTTAGCTTCCTCTCTGATATTTTCAAACTGGTTACTCATTTCGTTTTAGCACTTGTATGTTTTGTTGACACCAACAAGAGTTGGAAATTATAACATGGAGTTTATGATTTTCATATTTCTATAGAACCACGATATAACACAATACGTTATTTTCTTCTGATCCTTTTTTGTGAGGTGTTACCCATCCTCATGGTTATATGCTTCTTCTCATACTCTGAAAGCGCTTGTTTGAGTTCATCGACCTCGCCTTTGTTTGCAGCAATACCCCAGAAGTTAAATTGCTGAAGATGTTCAGCGATCTTAAGTGGATCTTCAAAACCTGAAACATTCACCATATACTTCCCCGCAGAAACAATATTCCCCCCTATATACGCTACTAAATTCTTCATACCTTCGACATACTTTGTTGATGCAGTCATTTTATCGATTCCTAACATATTCATTTTCAATCTGAACAGATCAACATACACTCCATCAACAAGCTTCTTCTCAAGTTCCTGCTGCCGGAATACATTAATAGTCCTTGAGACGTTCGCGTAGATTTCGAATGTTGAAGTCCTGCTTAATCCTACTTTCGATAAAATTTTCTTAAATCGGATTAACTCTTTCTTATTTCTATAATCCGGAAGTACTAAAGAAAGGTTCCGGAACCCATTATTCCGCAAATCTCGTATCTTCTCATAAAACTTTTCCAGAGCAACCTCTTCGTACGGCGGACTAACTGCTATCACATCTTTATCTCGTACCTTTTCAAGAATATCTTCAAGATACTGGAAGTACAGATCAACATCAAAGCTCGAAGCAAAAACAACACCATCATAGTTAATAAAGTCTTTTGGAAGGGATTCATTAATCAGGTTTACATAGACTTTTACAGCAGTAGGAATAAATAAACCTGTGGAAAGATTTGTGGCTTCCTCTGACTCCAGAACGTGCTCCGCGATAAAGTTCTCCTCTTGATCGTAAGAATATTCTTTTGAGTCTTTTAATGTCTCAATATCCTCAATGACATTCTCAAGAGAATCTGCTGCAGTTGTAAGAGGCACCGTTCCAGAAGCAGTGATGATAGACTCCAATGATTTTCCCCAGAGATCAAACTGATCGGCTTGATCCATTCCTCCTACTTCTGATGAATCCTCAGTATTCGTTATGAAATCGCCATCTTCCTCAATCAGATTAAGCAGATGTGACACATCCCTTCTTTCTGAATCCATACTTTGTGCTACAGGTTCTTCAGTAACATTCTCTTTAGTCACTACTTGTGGCGCATCTTGGTTTTGGTTCTTTTCCACCTGCTCTGAAACCACCTGCTGCTCAGGAGCCTGGTCAGAAACTTCAGATCGCTTTGGGTTCAGTGAAAACGAACTGCTTCCGCCAAGGTCAATGGTATGCGCATCACTCATGTGCAGAGCAAAATTGATGTTTTCTGAACCTTTTCTCTGTTCAGGCGTCTGCCGTTTTTCTTCATGTACTTTATGTTGAGGCTCTTTTGTTGCAATCGCTTCATCCATAACTGTATGAGAAGTTTCCAGCTTAATCGCTGGAGAGTCATATTGCTTAACCTCCTCCTGCGGTTCGACAGCAGGAGTTTTCGGAACATCCCCTGTATAATTCTCTGGCGCGTTACTGCTAAAAAAATTCATTTCAATTTCCCCTACCTGTTCTGAAAATGGGACAGTCTCGTAAATGAAACCGTTTTGAGCATCGAGCTGAACTACTTCGCCACGTTTAAGGATTTTTCTCGCAAGTGGCACCCCCGTCACAACAGGAACCTTAAAATATTCTGCGAGCCTCTTTGCAAGTAATTCTGATTCGTCTTCGACAATAAACCCTCCTACACGAATATCTGCTGGCAATTCTTCATCTCCAGATAAAACCAGGACTGCTCGTTCATTACAACGGGATGGATCAAAGCATACCTCTCCCGCAATAGTATCTCCGACGTGATAACGAGCTTCGAGAAGTGGTTCTTGTTTTTTTTGTATATGTGGCATTGTTTTTGTGTGGTCTTGTTCCATTGTACGTACTTTTTTATGTATGTCGTCCGGTTCGTTTGCAACTTCCTTAATTATGCTGTTTTCAGTGTCAGTTGCAGCAGGCATTACCCCTTGTGAGGAGTTCGAATGATCAATATCTTTCAATTGCTCATCAATCATAGACTGGATATCACTCTCTTTCCGGGTAATAACCAGTTCTTCTTTATCAACATTTTCAATAAAATTTATCCAGATCTTTCCTGATTCGTATGACCAGACTATTTGTTGTGGCACTCCAAGACCCTCTTCAATTACCTTCCCGGTTTTTGCCAATGTGATAATGTGCTTATCGTCAATTTTTTGTCGGTTTTTCCATTGCTCGGAAATTTTAACTTTTTGAAGGGTTGATGAACTATGACCTGGTTGCCGAACTATCATAATATCCTGAGAAGAAATATGTTTCTCAGCAATTTTTTCTTCCTGCTTATCATATTTATAGTAGTCAGGCACAACTGAATCAATCTCAATTACCGTTTCCAGTCCGTATACCGCTTCTATAATCAAGCTGGAATGACTGCGGGTTATTGGATCTGTCGTAAAAAGAATACCAGATGCCTCGGATTGCATAGCACGCTGTACAATAACTACAATCCGCAAATCATCACTAAAAAAACTACTAATTAGCCCTTCATCTTCAAACACCATTTCCTGATACAGTTTTTTTATACGCTCCTGGATGTGCTTTTCCCCTTTGACATCAAACTCAATAAATGCCCTGTGTTTTATCTCGTTGCCCTGCTTATCAAGGATCAACCCCCGTATATTAACGTACACATCAGCGAACCCGGAAATTTTTGCGTAAGAACGTTTTAACTCTTCAGCTAATTCGCGAGGGAACTCAGATACCTCAAAGCCTATTTTTAAATCTTTGAAGCTTTTTTTATCCTGCTTAACTGAATTGTTATAATAGTTACGCAGTTCAGAGAAATCAAGAAAACCAGTAAACCCTGTGCTGTTAATCACAAACCCGGGAACTATCGGCAGCTTTTCTCCGGCAAATCTGGCAAGTACTACCACCGATTTTCCAACGCCATAAAGATCCTCAGGGCTTATATCTTGTAACATTTGAATCATCAGATTTGATTGCATATTATTGGACAGGTTGGGTACTTATGTAAGCATCCTACAGCATTTAAAATATAATGCAATGAGTGGAGCGGAATTTACAGACCACTTTAGCAGATACTCTTGGCGTTTGCTAAAAAATGCATTACAATATCCACATGGACAACTATTTTTCAAATAGCGCCAGAAAAGTCATTCAAGACGCTGCAAACACAGCGGTCAATACAAATACAAACTTCATTGATACAGAGCATATTCTCGCCGCCCTTGCCACAGATGAGTTAATCCAAAAGGTGTTTCGAAAGTTAGGGAAAAGTTCTGGAGAGGTTACTTCCACCCTCCAGCCCTATATGAAATCCCATAATAATGTACCTGCTGGCAATGTGGCAGAACTAACCCCACGCGCGAAACAAAGTTTGAACCTTGCATTTTCAGAAGCACAGGGCATGGGACATACCTACATTGGTTCAGAACATATGCTCCTTGGCGTACTAAAGGAAGGAGAAGGAATCGCATTTCAGGTTCTGCAACAACTCGGTATAACATACGAATCGGCGAAAAAAGCTGTGATTGGTATTATTGGGGAAGGAGATCATGAAAAACCGAAGTCGACAACACCTACATTAGATAAGTATTCCCGGGATCTCACAAAATTGGCGGAACAGGGAAAGATAGACCCGGTAATTGGAAGAAACAAGGAAGTTGCACGCGTTATTCAAATACTCTCTCGCCGCAGAAAGAATAATCCTGTACTTATTGGTGAACCAGGGGTAGGAAAGACAGCGATAGCCGAAGGCCTTGCCCAAAGAATCATTACCGACAATGTGCCAGAGATACTTCTTAATAAACGCGTGTTAGCTCTGGATATGGGTAGTCTACTGGCAGGCACAAAATTCCAGGGGGAGTTTGAAGAACGAGTGCATAATATAATCAGGGAAATCGAATCAAACCACCAGAGTATCATTCTTTTTATTGATGAACTACACACTATCGTCGGCAGTGGAGCGCAGGAAGGTAAAACAGATCTTTCCAACCTCCTCAAACCGGCGCTTGCCCGGGGAGAACTACAAACTATTGGCGCTACAACACTTACCGAGTATAAAAAGTATATTGAGCCGGATGCGGCTCTTGAACGTCGTTTTCAACCAGTTATCGTTAATGAACCAACAATTTCTGAATCAATTGAAATCCTTCAGGGTTTGAGAGATCGCTATGAAGCTCATCATAAAATCAAAATCAGTGAAGCTGCAATCATATCTGCTGTTGAACTCTCCCAAAAGTATATCAACGATCGGTTTCTACCTGACAAAGCGATCGACGTGCTCGATGAAGCTGCTTCAGTATTACGTCTGGAGACAACCAGTGAACCAGACACGCTTCGCGAACTTAAATTGAAAATAACAAATCTGGAAAAAGAAAGAGAGTCACTTACCCGATCAGGAAACCATGAGAAAGCCGCAACAGTTAAACAGGAAATTGAAAACCTCAAAGACGAACTTAAGCCGCTTCAGGAAGAATGGTTTAAAACCCGAGGCACCGGGACTCCAACCCTGGGCATCAATGAAATTGCCGGTGTAGTATCAAACATGACCGGTATACCTGCGAGTAAAATCAATATGGAAGAAAAAAAGGTACTTCTCGATCTTGAACAAATGCTTCACAGACGAGTTGTTGGACAGGACAAAGCAGTCTCAAGCGTCAGCGAGGCGATTCGTCGTGCACGACTTGGACTGAACGAAGGAAACCGTCCCATCGCCTCATTCTTATTTCTTGGATCTACAGGTGTTGGCAAAACAGAGCTTGCGAAGTCACTTGCTGAAGTAATATCTGGCTCAGAACAAAATTTACTTCGACTTGATATGAGCGAGTTCATGGAGCGTCATTCAGTCGCAAAACTTATTGGAGCGCCTCCAGGCTATGTTGGTTTCGGAGAAGGTGGACTGCTAACCGAAAAAGTTCGAAGAAAACCTTACTCAATAGTACTTCTCGACGAAATTGAAAAAGCTCATCCTGATGTAACCAATATTCTGCTGCAAATCCTGGAAGATGGCCGTCTTACAGATTCTTCCGGAAAAACAGTTAATTTTACCAATACTGTCATAATTGCTACTTCAAACATTGGTACCAGCATCATTTCGGAATATCATGCCTTACAAAGAACAAAAGGGAAACAGCCAAGCAAACTGATAAAGTTTCAGGAAATTCCAAAAAACGAAGAAAAGCTGGAAGAAGTCGTATTAGCCGAACTTAAAAAGTTTTTTCGAGTAGAGTTGATAAACCGTTTTGATGAAGTCATTACTTTCAGCCCGCTTACCAGGACAGAGATTGAGAATATTATTCATCTACAACTTCAAAAGCTCTCTGAGCGTCTTGGCAAACAACACATCAAACTTACATATAATGAAAAGCTGGCAAAATTCGTAGCAAATAAGGCATTTTCTGAAGAATTCGGCGCCCGGGAGATAAGAAGATTCATACAAAAGCATATTGAGAACTTAATTTCCCGTACTTTACTTGAAAATGAGAACGTCAAAGAAATCAATATTGAAATCAAATCTGATGAAATACTTGCGGAAGTTGCAAAATAATTAAATTTGCTTTTAAATGTAAAAAGATGTAAATTCCGGCTGTAAAGGATATACAATATCTGCTATAATGCTATAAGATATGTCAAGAGCAAACCAACCCACTAAATACGCAGTTGCACTTAGCACCGTAAGTGCAATGTTTGTAACAAAGGCAGGATCCGCTTCTGCCCAAAGCTTAGCTGATGCCTTCCCAAGCGGTGGCTTTCTTGACCAGGGACTTAACATCGGTTCATTGATAGCAGCAGCATTCTCACTTTTGCTTGCAGCCGCAGTTCTGTGGGTCATTTATAATATCGTGGTAGCAGGTATCAAAATAGCAGGAGCGAAGGAAGATGCAGAAAAACGTAAAAATGGTCTAAAATCAATAGTAAATGCAGGTCTTGGACTTGTCGTAGCGTTAGGGGCATTTGCGTTTACTACCACAACATCAACTTTACTTTTTGGAGACGATTCAACAATTAGTGATGCTGATGAGATTACTGTACCATGTATTCTTGACAATGGTGATACAGGTAAATTGGTACAGGGACAATGCGAACCCAGATAACCTGATGTATACACTGGACACGAGCCATTAGCTCAGTCGGTTAGAGCACGGTGCTTATAACGCCGGGGTCGTTGGTTCAAGTCCAACATGGCTCACCATTACTGAAATATTTTTATATATAGAGAACTGGATCATTAGGTGAAATTCCAGTAGAAGCAGTACCAAAAACTAAATACCATTTTAATAAGGTTCAGGAAGTTTATACTTAACGAAGCATCCTGGATGAAAAGAGTGGAACCGCGTTTTAGATGACGCCTCTAGCTAAAATAGTGAGTTAGAGGCGTTTTTTCTTTCTCTCTACATTTAAAAAATTAAAACATTACGCAAATAATTATGGAAGAACAAAAAATATATAAAATAAGACATTCATTATCCCATGTACTCGCTCAGGCTGTACAGCATATGTATCCTGACGTAAAATTAGGAATTGGACCAGCAATTGAAAATGGTTTTTATTATGACTTCATATTTCCTGAACCTCTTTCAGAAGATCAATTAGCTGTACTTGAGCATGAAATGAAAGATATCCTCTCCCAGGGATACACTTTTGAAAAAAGTACTATGGATCGTGATGAAGCCATGGAGTATCTTTATAAAATTAACCAACCATTTAAGGCAGAACTGGTTTCTGATCTGGAGGATAAAACCGTAAGTTTTTATACTGATGGTGATTTTATTGACCTATGCAAGGGTCCACATGTTGACAGTCTTCAAGAAGTAAACCCGGAAGCATTTAAATTAACTCATGTAGCTGGGGCGTATTGGAGGGGAGATGAAAAGCGTCCAATGATGCAACGTATTTATGGCATTGCATTTGAAACAAAAGAAGAGCTTGACCATTATATGGAAATGCAAGAAGAAGCCAGGAAACGAGATCACCGTAAACTCGGCAAGCAGCTCGATTTATTCACATTCTCAGATCTTGTGGGATCAGGTCTTCCACTCTTTACTCCTAAGGGAACATATCTTCGTGACCAACTTTCAAAATTTTCTGAAGAACTCCAACGAGAAGCAGGATTTGAGCAAGTGTGGATTCCTCACATCACCAAAATAGATTTATATAAAAAGTCCGGACACTGGGATAAATTCGGAGATGAATTATTCCTGGTGAAAAGCCAGGAAACAAGTGACGAGATGGCGTTAAAACCAATGAATTGTCCTCATCACACGCAAATCTACGCTTCCCAAAAAAGAAGCTATCGGGAGCTTCCAGTTCGTTACTTTGAATCTACTACGGTATATCGGGATGAGAAGGCGGGTGAGATGCAGGGTCTCTCTCGTGTCCGCTCGATCACACAGGATGATGGGCATATCTTCTGCACGCTGGAACAGGTTGAAGCAGAGTTTGAGAATATTATGTACATGATCAAAAAGTTATATGGGGCACTGGGTATGTCATTTCGTGCCCGTTTATCATTCCGGGATGCCAACCAGCCGGATAAGTATCTTGGTGAAGCAAACGAATGGGAAGAAGCGCAAAAGGTTATAGAAAATATAGCGAAAAAACTCGAACTGAAATACTGCATTGCAGAAGGAGAAGCTGCATTTTACGGACCCAAAATCGACATACTTATTAAAGATGCTTTAGGCCGTGAGTTTCAGTGTGCTACACAACAGCTTGACTTTGTTCAACCAAAACGATTTGAACTTACGTACACAGATAAAGATGGAAGTGAAAAAACTCCGCTGATGATCCATAAAGCTCTTCTTGGTTCAGTTGAACGCTTCTTATCTGTATACATTGAGCATACCGGAGGTAATTTCCCACTTTGGCTCTCTTATGTACAAGTTGTAGTAATACCTGTATCGCCAGAAAAGCATACAGATTATGCTTTTAAGATTAAAGAGGAGTTGATTAAACAAAGAATTCGAGCTACAGTAGATGATAGCAATGAGACAATGGGGAATAAAATTCGTAAAGCACAAACTCTTAAGACACCATACATGCTGATTGTCGGTGACAAAGAGATGGAAACAGGCACTGCTGCGGTACGCTTAAGAAACGGAACAAACCTCGGTATGATGAAAGCGGAAGAAATATCTGAAAGAATGCTTAAAGAAATCGAGCAGAAGTCTTAGTGGATCAGGTGCATAAAGTGGTATAAGTTAATAGTATTATTACTTGATGTTTTCGATTTGTAAAGTAATCTAGCTATGGCAATTCAAAAAACAAAAACTATGCTAGTAAATATATTCACTTTTTCGTATTTACTGGTAGCTTGTTTGATGATTACCTTATTGACAGGTTTTGCTTCTTTTCTCACTGCAAAGCTTTATGAATTCTCCATGTATGATGTTCATCAAATTTTTTTTGAACAAACTACTCCATTTCCTAAAAAAAATGAAGAACCTGAGCATATTAATTTACCTTGCATACTTGATAATGGTCTAGTAGGTAGATTAGAAAACGGGTAATGCGTCAGCAAGGAGATAGAAAGTGGAAAAATAAAAGTAAAATACTGAAGCATTAACATGAAATTCTTACTTCAAACTCAAATAGGTATTGAAAAAATTACAGAGCTGGAGCTTCTTGATATATTCAAGAAGGATCACTCTATTGACTATGTAGGATATATCCCTCAGAAGAATGGCATTGTACAGATTGAATGGAAAGATGAACACTATCTTCAGTTTTACAATGAACTTGGAACCATTGAAGATGCTTTTTTCGTGCTTGATTATGTAAAAGATATTGATATCAAATATAATCTGAAAACGATTTATCAAAAGATTAATCTCGAGAGAATTCGTAAAAACCTTGACTTCTTTTTTGATAAAGTAAACCCGTTTGATAACGCGAAACGATTCAGGTTTGTAACTCGTAAAAAAGCTGGAAATGAATTTCGCAGGATTGACCTCGAAAATAGTATTAAAGATCTCTTTGATAAAAAATTCCAGAGAGTAGAAGTGACAGACGAAGAGGGGGTAAAAGAAATCTGGACTACACTGGTTAAAAATCGACTCATTATCGCAATAAGATTGACTACAAAAGAAAAACGTCATCGATACTATAAAACCGAAGCAGTACATGGGAGTTTACGACCAACGGTTGCCTACGCCATGGCATATGTTGCTGAACCGCACGCGAAAGATACTATCTGGGATCCCTTCTGCGGGGCAGGGACTATCGGCTGCGAATTATCTGAAAAATTTAAGTTTAATAGACTCATTCTTTCAGATATATCCGAAGAAGCCACTACGATAACGAAAACTAATTTAACACATCTAACTTCATTCAAAAAAACTAAATCTAAAATTTCAATAAGACAAGAGGACTTTTTTAGCAGTAAAAGTTTTGCGGATATGATTATCAGCAACTTACCATTCGGACATCAGTACTCTACAAACGCTGATTTCATCAACCATTTCTTTCAGAAATTAAAAGCCACGCCACACGTGAGAAAAGTCGCGCTTCTCTACCCTAATCCTATCGAAGGACATGCTGACTGGCAGCTCACTCGGAAGTTCCAGATAAGAGTGCTTGGAAGAGAAGCCTGGTTAATGGTTTTGCAAAGGAGACAGGATAAGTAATTATCAGCGAATTCTCGACAATCTACGCTAAACTCTTTTACTTGGAAGTTAACAAATGATAGAATTCAGGTATGGAAATTCCACCGGAAGCAATAGCTCAACAATCATCTG
>JBMCLJ010000026.1:0-15346 GCA_048615375.1 Candidatus Dojkabacteria bacterium
AATTATGGCAATTTTTATTGTATAGGGCTAGGGGGAGAAGTTGTGCAACAGTCTCGGAGAGAGTCATTTGAATTTATCATAATAACTCATATTATGGATAAGTGCGTTCTACACATACTAATGAAACTTCAGAAGTTTCATTAGTATACTTGTTTTATTAATTTAAGTTTATTAAGTTAATTGAGTAACCTTAACATTTACCTGGCTTCTAGAATTTACTTTTAATAAACCTTACGCTAAAACCAATAACAGATAAGGGGAAAATCAAACCTATCAAAAAGAAAGGCAAACTTACGATACCAATAAGCACAGGTGCTATAAAATATCTCCATACTAAAGAAGGCGGGCGGTTATAAAGCGTTCCCTGCCATGGTGTGTAATATAGCTCTACATTATCACCTTCAGCATAAATATCGCATATAGTATCCAGACTTCTAGCACTGATAGTGCCTTCTTCCATCGCACCAGAAACATCAGTATATCTAACCAGTACCTTATATCTGTATGGTCTTTCTGAGGGACTGCCACAACTTACGATATTGGAGATGACATAATAAGCGGATTATACATTATAAGTACAATGTATAGCTAACCTTATTAGCCTTGCCGGCAGGAAAATACGTAGAAGATATGATGGCATCACCATCCCCTTAATCCTATATTTCTTACAACATTCTTACAAAAAGCTTACAGGGATGGTGTTAATACTAATAATATTCATGTATACTTCCACACAAAAATCTATGATAATGATATGAGATGGCAGGTGTAAGAACGCAAAAACAGGAGGCATTTGAGAAATCACTCTTCAAAACAGCCGATAAACTGAGAAAAAATATGGATGCTGCCGAGTACAAGCATATAGTGCTCGGCATTATTTTTTTGAAATATATATCTGATTCATTTGAGGAGCTTCATCAGAAACTGGTACAGGGTGAAGGTGAATTCGCTGGAGCTGACCCGGAAGATAAAGATGAATATATGGCGGAGAATGTATTTTATGTTCCACCTGCTGCCCGATGGTCTTATCTGTATGGCAGAGCGAAGCAAACAACCATCGGTAAAGATATCGATGATGCCATGGATCTGATAGAGAAAGAGAATCCATCGCTTAAAGGGATCCTGCCAAAGGTATATGCCCGACCAAACCTTGATAAATCTGCATTAGGAGGGCTTCTTGACCTGATAGGCAATATTGCGCTCGGAGATGAAGCAGCGAGAAGTAAAGATATTCTCGGGCGGGTGTACGAGTATTTCCTCGGTGAGTTCGCCAGTGCCGAAGGTAAAAAGGGAGGTCAATTCTACACTCCCAAGTCTATCGTACGCCTTATGGTAGAGATGATCGAGCCGTATAGCGGGCGGGTGTACGACCCCGCGTGCGGGAGTGGTGGTATGTTTGTCATGAGTGAGAAGTTTGTACTGGAGCATCAGGGAAGGCTCGAAGATATCTCAATATACGGGCAGGAGAGTAACCAGACGACATACCGTCTATGCCGTATGAACCTCGCGATACGTGGAATCGATGGTACACAGGTCAAGTGGAATAATGAAGGCTCGTTCCTCAATAACGCACATAAAGACCTCCGCGCGGACTTCATCCTCGCCAATCCACCTTTTAATGACAGCGACTGGTCGGGCGAACTTTTGGCACATGACGCGAGATGGCAGTATGGCAAACCACCGTCAGCGAACGCGAACTATGCCTGGCTCCAGCATATGATCTACCATCTCTCACCGAAAGGCATCATGGCCTGCGTCCTCGCGAACGGCTCCCTCTCCAGCCAGACAAATAACGAGGGGAAAATACGCCAGGCACTTGTGGACGCTGATCTTGTCGACTGTATCGTCGCCCTGCCGAAACAGCTTTTTTACAATACCGGCATTCCGGCATGCATCTGGTTTATCTCGAAGAAACGTGATCAGGTAAATGGAGATCGTAAACGTACAGGTGAGGTACTCTTTATCGACGCGAGTGAAGAGGGTTATATGGAGGACAGAACGCATCGTGCATTTAAAGAGGAGGACATAGAGAAAATAGCCTCTACCTATCATAACTGGCGCAAAACTGATGGGATGTATGAGGATATCACCGGTTTTTGTAAATCAGCCTCATTTGCGGAGATCCAGAAGCATAACTACGTCCTGACACCAGGTCGTTACGTTGGGATAAAAGAGGAGGAAGATGATGGGATACCGTATGAAGAGAAGATCGCCACACTGACCCAGAAACTCTCCGAGCAAATGAAGGAAGAGGAGCGTCTGAATGAAGAGATAAAAAAGCAGCTCGGGAAGATAGGGATAGATCTATAAATATAGTTTACCTATGTCAAAGAATACCAATACAAACAAGGAAACTATAATTTATCAGGCACCGAATGGTGCTATTGAATTGAGAAAAGATACACACGAGGAGACCCTTTGGGGTAACCTCAATCAAATTGCAGAGGTTTTTGGTCGAGATAAATCAGTAATATCAAGACATATTAAGAATATCTTTAATGCAGGAGAATTACTGCCTGAGTCAACTATTGCAAAAATTGCAACAGTTCAAAGAGAAGGTAATCGTAAGGTTCTAAGAGAAATGGAGTACTATAATCTTGATGTGATAATATCTGTTGGTTATCGTGTTGACTCAATTCAAGCGACTAAATTCCGTCAGTGGGCAACGCAGACGCTCAGACAGCATATCACCGAAGGCTACACAATCAACTCGAATCGTATCCAGCATAATTACAACCGCTTCCTCCAGGCAGTTGAGGATGTGAAGAAATTGAGTAATAACAGCAATATCCCCACCAACCCCGAAGAGAATAATTCCCCTCCTGAGGAGGGGTGGCAGGCGAAGCCTGACGGGGTGGTACTATCCCGCGCCTCCCAAAACTATTTCTCACTCCCCTACAACCCAAAACTTAAAGAAAGAGCAAGGGAGCTGAGAAAGTCTGGCAATCTGTCCGAGGTGCTTTTCTGGCAGCAGGTAAAAAAGAAGCAATTTAAAGGATTGGACTTCGACAGACAAAAAATAGTAGGTAATTACATAGTAGATTTTTATTGTTCAAATCTAAGCTTGGTAGTGGAGATAGATGGTTCCAGCCATGACGACAAATTAGAATATGATTTAGAGAGGGATGCTTTTCTTGAGGGTCTTGGACTGAAGGTTATTCATATCTCGGATAGTGATATAAAGAAAGATCTTGAGGGAGTAATGGCATGGCTTGGGGATCATCCTGCTTTTGAGAGTAACTCAAGGCGACCACCCCGCCCTACGGGCACCCCTCCAAGGGAGGGGAATGACGACCCCGCCCTGCGGGCACCCCTCCAAGGGAGGGGAATGCCACCCCGCCCTGCGGGCACCTCTCCAGGGGAGGGGAATGCCACCCGTGAAAGGAGGGGAAGATGAGTAGGAAGGAGGAGAAATTGCCGGAGGGGTGGAGGATGACGACAATTGGGGCACACGTTAAAGTAGGACGGGGATCTTCTCCTCGACCTATTCATAAGTATATCTCTACTTCAGGTATTCCTTGGGTTAAGATTGCTGATGCGACAACATCGAATACCAGATTCATTGAGCAAACAAAGGAATTCATTACCGAAGAGGGCAGAAGTACTACAGTAAATAAAGGTGATTTAATTGTTTCAAACAGTGCGACACCAGGAATACCTAAGATAATGAATATTGAAGCTTGTGTACATGATGGCTGGCTCACTTTTCGTGATTTCAAAGATTTAGATAAATACTATCTATATTATTTCTTTTTATTTTATAGGAAAAAACTTGAGCACTCAGCCTTTGGAACTGTGTTTGTAAATCTTCAAACCGCAACTGTGAAGAATACTGAATTCAACCTCCCCCCTCTCCCCGAACAACGCGCCATCGCCGATGTCCTCTCCAGTCTCGATGATAAAATCGAGCTCTTGCGTGAAGAGAATAAGACTCTGGAAGAGCTCGCCCAGACGGTGTTTAAAGAGTGGTTTGTGAAGTTTAATTTTCCGAATGAAGAGGGGAATACCACCCCGCCCTGCGGGCACCCCTCCAGGGGAGGGGAATTTCACCCTGCGGCATCCCTCCAGGAGAGGGGGATTGGGTACAAAGATGCCGGAGGGAAGATGGTCGAGTCGGAGATGGGGATGGTGCCTGAGGGGTGGAGAGTGGGGAGGTTGGGGGAGTTTATTCATGAAATTATTCCTGGTGAGTGGGGAAAAAGCGAAAGGGACAATGATTATTCCCAAAAAGTAATATGTTTAAGAGGTACAGATCTACCTGATATAAAATTCGATTCTATATTGAGAGCACCGATAAGGTTTATTAAGACATCTAAGTTGATAAAGTCTCGCTTATTAAAGAATGATTTAATTGTTGAAATTTCAGGAGGGACTGTGGGGCAATCGACTGGGAGAGTAGCTTATTTTATAACTGAAACTAGCAAACGAATGAAACATGAATGCGTTGTTTCAAACTTTTGTAAGATACTAAGATTAGAAAACCCTCAGTTAATGCCATTTATTTATTTTTATTGGGAGTACCTATATGATGTAGGTTTATTTTTTAATTATGAGAATGGAACAACTGGCATCCAAAATCTAAATTTAAAAGGTTTTCTTGATTATAATTTAATATTTCCAAGCGATAAATTGGCTATTATGTATTCTGAGTTCGGCCAAAAAATATTAATTAAAATTCAAAAAAATAATAATGAGATCCAAACCCTCACCCAGCTTCGCGATACGCTCCTGCCGAAGTTGATGAAGGGGGAGGTGAGGGTGGAAGGGTAGCTTAATCATGTATATCTCAAAAATCATTATAGAAAATTTTAAATGCTTTGAAGGGAAATTCTGTTTAGAGCTTAAGAATGAGCTAAATATACTTGTTGGGGATAATGAGGTGGGTAAATCAACAATCTTAGAAGCTATTCACCTTGCCCTTTCAGGCTGGATATATGGAAAACATATAAAGTCAGAGATAACACAGTCTCTTTTTAATACTGAAATTATAAAGAAATATATCACCCAGCTTAAATCAAATGAGCACCCACCAACACCACCGAAAGTACTAATAGAATTGTACTTCGAGTTTGAAGATGCCTTTGATTCACTGAGAGCTCGTTTCGAAGGGGCTTATAATATTCAAAATGATAATGCATGTGGTATTAAATTTGAAATATCGTTTAACGAGCATTACCGTACGGATTATAATTCACTAATTGAATCTGGGATTGAGATTCTCTCTCTTCCCATAGAGTTTTATGATTGTATTTGGTATACCTTTGCACGGGATCAAGTAATACCTAAAATTATTCCTTTCAAATCTTATTTAATTGATTCGTCTAACTATAAATATCAAAATGGTTGTGATATCGAGGTGTTACGTAATATTCGTGGTTTTTTAGATGATAGTGAAAAAGTTAATATTTCACTTGCACATCGAAGATTAGTCGATAGTTTCATAGCAGATGAGGCAATCAAACCAATTAACGAAAAGATTCATAAAGTAAAGATCTCAGAAAAAGAAGCTAAACTCGCTGTTGAATTCTCTTCAAAGTCTGCTTGGGAGGGAGTTCTTACTGTCTTTGTTGATAATGTTCCATTCTCACAGATCGGTAGAGGTGAACAATGTATGATTAAGACTAAGTTAGGGTTGTCACATAAAAAATCTCAAGAAGCAAATATTTTATTAATTGAAGAACCTGAAAACCACCTCTCTCACTTCAAACTTAATCAATTCGTAAAATTCCTTCAAGAATCTCATCATAAGCAAATCTTAATATCTACACATAGTAGCTTTGTAACAAATAAGCTCGGGATAAATAACGTAGTCCTATTAAACAAAGATCCTTCCAATAAGAGAAATCCTTACCCGATAAACTCTCTTGAATCGGAAAACTATTTTAGGAAACTGCCTGGTTATGATACTCTGCGACTTATTCTGTGTAAAAAAGCAATATTAGTCGAAGGACCTTCTGATGAATTAATTGTCCAGAAGGCATATCTCAAGAAATATGAGAAGCTACCGATTGAAGATGAAGTTGACGTTATCTCAGTTGGGACTGGTTTTTTAAATTTTTTAGAAATAGCTGACAAAATTAAGAAACCAGTGGCAGTACTTATCGATAACGATGGTAATACTCACACTATAGAGAAGAAATTTGAACTCTATCTTAATAACCCAGATTCTTCTATTAAGATATTTTATGATCTGGATATTGATACCGGCAGTTTGACTATTGGCAAGAACAAAAGTCCTTTTAATTACAATACACTTGAACCTAAATTAGTTAAGGCTAACAGTAATAATATTTCAATGTTTAATACGATATTTGAGAAAGATTACACCGATATTGATGATCTTCATAAGTATATGAAAAACAATAAAACTGAATGTGCCCTTCAATTATTTGATACTGCTGAAGATGTTAAATTTCCTGATTACATAAACAGGGCGATTGAATAGTGATATGAACGATAATAGACTAATTGTTGCAGCTGCTGGATCTGGGAAAACAACTTATTTAGTTCAAAAAGCTCTTGAGATCAAAGACAAAAATGTCTTAATCACGACATATACTGAGGCGAATGAGGACGAAATAAAGAAAAAAATTATCGAACTAAACCGGTTTATTCCTGATAATATTACAATAAAAACTTGGTTTTCATTCTTGCTTGAACATGGAGTTCGACCCTACCAATGCCGGGTCAATGCAGATTTATTTGATAAAAAGATAGGATTTTTTTTAACTTCAGAACGGTCTGGCAAAAAGTATGACCCAAATGGCAAGGTTATTCTAATTCCTAATAAAAAGACAGGTAAAAAGCATCCAATTTATTGGTCGAAGAAAGATGGAACACGATACTTTTTTACAAGTGATTATAGGATCTTTTCAGACAAAATCTCAGAATTTGTTATAGACTGTAACAGTAAAGCTGAAAAGAGAGTAATATCACGTATTTCAAGAATATATCCATACATTTTTATCGATGAAGTACAAGATCTTGCAGGATACGACCTTGATATAATAAAACTATTGCTACACTCTCAGTCTAGTCTTATCCTGATGGGAGATCCTCGACAGATCACATATCTTACACATCAACCAAAAAAGAATACAAGTCGAAGCCAAGGAAATAAGAAAAATCTAAATATCCAGGAGTATATCGAAAAGCATAAGCTAACAAATATCTGTCCTATAGATACCGAATCACTCAAGTGTAGTCATCGTAATAATAAGTCAATATGCGATTACTCTTCTCTCTTGTTCCCTGAAATGGAGCATAGCGAACCGTGTAATTGTAGTGGATGCCGAAAAAGTAATGTGTATCATGAAGGTATATTTCTAGTCAAAACTGCTGATATTGAAAGTTACTGTGATGATTTTAATCCAATTATTTTAAAATGGAAGGGCGCAATCATGCCTGCATGGAATTTCGGAAAATCAAAGGGTTTAACCTTTGATAGAGTACTTATCCATCCTACTCATGAAATAAAAAGTTGGATAAAAAATTCATCGCACAATCTGAAACCTAGTACCCGCTGTAAGTTTTATGTAGCAATAACTCGTGCAAGATATAGTGTAGGAATCGTATATGACTTCAAACCAAGGGAGAAACTACATTATTTGCTAAAAAAATATAAAGACCCATGTGCTTGTCTCGAACTTTTATAATCTCTTATAACAATAAATATGTATAAATTTTTAGTATAATAACCATAACCATGTCCCGCATCTACGAATCCACCATCGAAGAATACCTCATCTCCCTCCTCGAACACCAATCCTACGAATACCTCCCACCAGAGCTTGTCGAGCGGGAGCGGGTGGATGCTCGTACGGGTGAGATGGACTTTACTATGGTTGTGCTTGTGGAGCGCCTGAACCGGGCTATAGACAGGCTAAATCCAGGTGTCACAAGTGATGCAAAGGAACAGGCACTGAAACGTATCCTCAGTCTCTCTTCACAGGAACTCATCGAAAATAACTGCGAATTCCATCAGATGATCACCGAAGGAGTCGAGGTCGAAGTCATGCACCATGATGGTATCAGAGGAGAGAAAGTCTACTTCATTGACTATACCGACATCACGGCCAATGAATTCCTCGTTACCAACCAATTCACCGTCAAAGGAGAAAAACTCAAAAGACCTGATGTTGTCATACTCGTAAATGGACTCCCCCTCGTCGTAATCGAGCTAAAAAACCCCACCGACGAAAACGCCACCACAGAGAAAGCTTATACCCAGCTCCAGAATTACAAAAATGCCATTCCCCAGCTCTTCTACTACAATAGCATACTCGTAGCGTCCGATGGGTATAATGCCACATCAGGAAGTCTGACCGCTGACTACTCCCGGTTCCTCGCCTGGAAAACAAGCGATGGTAAAAAAGAAGATAAGCATACAATTCCCCAAATAGAGACCATGACCCATGGTATGCTCGACAAGGCTACGCTTCTTGATCTTATCCGTAACTTTACCGTCTTTGAGACAAGCAAAAAAGAAGACCCTCAAACAGGTATCACAACCCTCACAACAATTAAGAAAATCGCCGCGTACCACCAATACTACGGTGTCAATAAAGCCGTAGAGTCTACCAGGCGAGCTGTAGGAGATATCTCTGATATGGTGCGTGAAGATCCTGTTGCGTATGGCGTCCCTTCAGCGTCCGACCAGCCGATTGGCGACAGGAAAGTCGGTGTGATGTGGCATACACAGGGCTCCGGTAAGTCACTCTCAATGGTATTTTACTCCGGCAAGGTAGTACAGGAATTTCATAATCCGACAATCGTCGTCATCACCGATCGTAATGACCTCGATGACCAACTGTTTGACACCTTCGCCAACTGTAAACAACTTCTCCGTCAGGAGCCGGTACAGGCAGAGAGCCGGAAGGACATGAGAAATTTATTAAAAGTAGCTGGAGGTGGAATAATCTTCACCACAATACAAAAATTCTTCCCGGAAGATGGCAGTACCGAGTTTGAAGAGCTTTCCAGCAGAAAAAATATTATTGTAATTGCTGATGAAGCGCATAGAAGTCAGTACGGATTCGCCGGTAAAAACAAAATGACGAACGATGGCGCAGGTATCCAGACACGATATGGATTCGCGAAGTATCTGCGGGATGCACTGCCACACGCTTCTTTTATCGGATTTACCGGAACTCCGGTTGAGAAGACTGACGCTTCCACACTCGCGGTATTTGGTAACTACATCGACGTCTATGATATCGCGCAGGCGGTAGAGGATAAGGCGACCGTGCCGATCTATTACGAATCAAGACTTGCCAAGGTACACCTGAAAGAGGAAGAGCGGGAAATTCTTGATGATGAGGTAGAGACCCTTCTGGAAGGACAAGAAGAGTCTTTATCACAAAAAGCCAAGGCAAAATGGGCACAGCTCCAGGCGATCGTAGGACATCAGTCCAGACTGGAAGTCGTTGCCAGAGACCTCGTCACTCACTACGAGAAGCGACAGGAGGCGATGAAAGGTAAAGCGATGGTAGTGTGTATGAGTCGCAAGATCGCTGTCGATCTTTACGAGGAGATAATCAAACTTAGACCCCAGTGGCACGATGATGATCAGATAAAAGGAAAGATCAAGGTCGTCATGACCTCTTCATCATCTGATCCGGAAACCTGGCAGAAACATCACACGAATAAAGAAGAGCGGAAGGCACTCGGTGAACGTTTTAAAGACACCAATGATCCACTTGATCTCGTTATAGTACGTGATATGTGGCTCACAGGCTTCGATGTCCCGGCGATGCACACGATGTACATCGATAAACAGATGCAGGGGCATAATCTTATGCAGGCGATAGCACGAGTTAATAGAGTGTATAAAGATAAGCCGGGAGGACTAATCGTTGATTATATAGGCATCGCTACAGATCTTAAAAATGCGTTGAAGACCTACACAGAGAGTGGCGGAGAAGGCAATCCTACCGAAAACCAAAACGAAGCTGTAAGTCTGCTACTTGAGAAGCATGATGTGGTAACACAAATTCTTCACGGATTTAATTATCAGGAATTTTTCTCTGCAGATACCGGTCGGAAGTTACAAGTCATACTCGAAGCTGAAGACTTTATTCTAGGTATAGAAGAAGGTAAAGAGCGTTTCGTAAGAGAAGTCACCGCACTCTCAAAGGCGTTTGCCCTCGCGACTCCGCATCCAAAGGCACTTGAGATTGAGCCTGAAGTAAGCTTTTTCCAGGGGATTAAAGCCAGGATAGTGAAGTTTATTCCCGGTTCCGGTTCAGGGAAAGTCGATATCGAGACGGCAATCAAACAAATCGTTGACCGCGCGGTTGTCTCCGATGGTATCGTCGATATTTTTGACGCTGCAGGCATCCAGAAACCAGATATCTCTATACTTTCTGATGAGTTCATGGATGAAGTGCGCAATATGAAGCATAAAAACCTCGCAGCTGAATTGCTGAAAAAGCTTCTTAACGACGAGATCAAAGTACGGTCGAAGCATAACCTCGTTGTCGGTAAAAAACTCTCTGAGATGCTTCAGGGAGCGATCAACAGGTATCATAATAATGTTCTGACTACAGTCGAGCTCATCGAAGAGCTGATACGTATCTCTAAAGAAGTGAAAAAAGCAGACCAACGAGGTGAAGATCTCGGACTGACCGAGGACGAGTTAGCATTTTATGATGCACTTGCTCAGAATGAGAGTGCCCGTGAGCTACTCGGTGATAAACAACTTGTGCAGATCGCAACCGAAGTCTTAAAGAGTGTCCGTGGTAACGCCTCAATTGACTGGACGCTTAAAGAGAATGTTAGAGCAAAACTGCGCCGTGATGTAAAACGAATCCTTGCGAAATACGGTTACCCGCCAGATCAGACCTTGAACGCTACGTTGACGATACTGGGTCAGGCGGAGTTGTTGGCAGTGGAGTGGAACAAATAATAAATCCAAAAGTGTTTTTGTATGTTTATTGATTTTTGTACAGATTGGATGGACCAGTATATGCTATCGTGACTATGAGAATGCGTTTATACTTTTGATAATACACTTGTAATGACGTTTTCATATTTTTATCGTTCACATTTAGTACATCCTATCTCTTGTCGCAAATAATCTATCCCTAATGACTTTACAAATTCTCTATCTACTGTATTGGAAGGTTGAAAGATTATGGTATGTATTCCCGAAAATGCCATTCCTGAAGTGAAGTAAACATCTATTGAAAGTCCATCATATAATGAGTCGATGTACTGTGCCTCCGGTTCACCTAGTGATTCAGGAATTGCTTTTAGCAATTCATCAAATACCTTCTGGTTTTCAGCAGAATTGGCAATAAACCAGCCATCTAAGAAAACAGCTGCGAGTATTCCGTTAGAGTCGCTACTTATTGTAAACATTCCTCCTTTTTCCAGATAGAAACCAGCTGCATGTAAGTTATCAATTTTTTCTACTAAATGATGTTTTACATGAATGTTGAAATTACGCAAACCAGTGAAATAATCTCTTACATTAGCGTTTCCAATACTCTCGATACTATATTTTAATTCGGGATACTGTTGAGAAATATCATGTAAATCTGTTGGATATTGTGGTAATTTATTACTTGCTTCTTTAACAACTATCTCGTAACCTTCATTTCTATAAAATTGCTTAATCCAGGGATCAGCGTCTTCAGTCCAGTCATAATCGTTATTAATGTTTTTTTGTCTTTCCTTAGAATAAGGTATGAGGCAGTAGCTACTATTGAAACAGTAAGTATCACAATAGTAGCAATAATTATTCTTACAATACTTTTTTTTAACGTTTTCATTCTATTTATCAAACTCATTTTTTATAAAGTCATACCTTCCAGCATTTCCCTTCAAGATTTATTTCCTGCTGAATAGTTATAGTTATCTTGATTTTGAAGAAGTTGAGCGTTTAAATAGTAAATCGAAACAGACTCTGCCACAGGTACCATGAACATGACTGTTTTCTTCTGGTTTTGGTTAGGTTTATTTAACATTTTAACTATTATTACAGTCAAGAATTAATTAACTTTACTCCTCCTCATCAGGAGGTAGAATATTTCCGTCTTTATCATATGCAGGGTTATAACGAAACAAATTTATCCTAAAATTATTTTCAGATACATACGTATCTAGGTACTGCTTGTAACTCATACCATTAGAGAACCACGCAGAGAATAGCTCTTTATCACGCTTAAGAAAGATTGCTCCATAAGATGTATAATCATACTCACCGAATCCTGGCAAACCAGAAAGTCTTAACTCATTTTCTGCTTCTCCGAATAGATTTTTTCTAGTAGACTTATCAAATACGAATTCTGGAGCAAAACAATTCGCTGTACCATCAGGACCTGTTGAAGCCTGAGTAATTAGTTCATCTTCATAGAAAATCATCACACATGGATCTAAAGAGTATGTAGCTTCTGCCGTTCCTTCATTTAAGACAAAGTGGTAAGTATATTTTTTTCAATTTCTTCTTTTGATTTTCGAATAAGATTATAAACTTCAATTAAGTTTGCGAACTTAGATTGGTGAAGAGGGATTGTTGCAAGATTATTTATGAATTCTTGTTTTGTTATTATATCTTTCTGGTTATGAATTACAGCTTTACTCATCAGAAGAATCATAGAAGTAATTATTGCAATACAAACAATTCTACAAAATATGATAAGTATTGTATTTCTTTTTGAAATACTATGCATTTTCATCGTTATTCCATTTAAATTATTATCCCAGATTTGCATTTGATTATTTCTTTAGTATCGAAAGAAACATTATGATGATGAATATGTTAAATCGATACGAGCTTTGTTACTCATTACTTATATCTATCGTGCAGTAAATACATCCTGCAAGCTCTCTCCAATAATTTAACCCTATATTCTTCACAAAATCTTCATCAATTTTGCTTTGAGGTTTAAAAATTAACATTTCTTCACCAATGAATACTAAACCTTTATCAAAGTAGAACGAGATCTTTAGATCCTCATATAAAGAATCAACAAATTGAACTTGTGGCGTAGTTAAAGTCCTTTTTAATTCCTTGATTAATTGTGATATTCTTTCAGAGTCAGAAGTATTGTAACTTAACGCTATTGGATCAAGGTTCACTGCTTTGACTTGTAAGCCCTCTCCAATGAGAAATTTTATATTACTTTTCCCCGATTCTGAAAGATGTACGAAAAATAGTTTATCTTCAACAACTTGAGCATCAACTGAAAGACTTCGTTCAATAAAATCCATTCCAAGTTCCTGCAACAGAATAGTATAGTCAGATATTACTCTTTGCTCTTGCATGTTTTCAACAAGAACTGAGAGGTAGGGATTGTTATTAGATAGTTCTACAAGAGGCTCAGGGAAAGCTGGTTGATCGATCATTACATAGTTTGAGTTTTTAATAATAAAGTAACCTTCATTATTTTTATATTTTTCAATCCAGGCTTTTTGTTCTGGCGGTAATTCCCATTTCTCATTCTCTGATTGATTTGATCTTATGATCGTTATTGATACCATTACTATCATAATTAATACTATCCCAGCAACTATAGCTACGTTTTTGTGCTTTTTGATTTCTTTCATTCTACAGGTATTTTATTTAAAGTTTTGCTGTATATAACTATATCGATGAAAATTTCCACCTGAGTAGTTATCCTGATTTTGCAATAATATTGGATTGAGATAATAGACTTTAACGGATTCAGCCATTTCTTCTTCAGGAGCTGGATGTTTAGGAGCTTCACTAATTACTTTTCCAGTTATTGGATCGATAATTTCTAGTTCCTTGAGATGGTAAGCAGTTTGACATGAATACCTTGAAACAAAGTAAGGGTACAATATTGATTGGTTGGCCAAACCTGAACCATAAACTACACATTGATTCGGAATAGAAGAAAGATTAATATTCGACCCTAATTCCCAGTACCCGTTTTTATCAACATCAAACAATTTGTCATAGTATTTGTAAAGTACATGATTAGTATTTTTACTAACATTGTTACTATATTTAATTTTTGAACTAGAGATAACCTTTTGATAATGGTGAGTAAGTTCATGAATCACTGTACCTTGCATATCGATATCTGTAGTTGACTTTGCCTGACCAAATTCACATAATACGAGTGTATCCTTTTTATTTGGACTAACATACCCTTTTGTTCCAGCAACACCAGTACTGTCTATTGAGCAATCCGCATCCTTATGATTTTCTGATTTCTTCTTAATAATTGTAAAATAATCTCCGCTGGAACTATAAAAGACTTCCGGTACTAATTCTAATGCATCTTTTATATTTGCAATATCCTCTTTGCTAATTGCAACTCCATCTTCTTCCATAGTAACCTTGTAGATTTTTTCTAATTCCCTCAGCAAATTCTCCTTCTCATTCAATATCTCCTCTACGTTACTCTTTCTTGATTCAAGATGCCTATTATAGTTTGTATAATCAATTGACAGTTCTTTGCCGTCATGAGTTACCTTCACCGTTCCCCAAACTCTTGAACGAGCATATACTTTGTCTCCAATATTTATATCCTTTTGATTCTTATCATTGAGCGTAATAGTATATGCCCATTTCCCTGTCGAGTCATCATTCCACAACATCCCAATCTCTTGATCAAAGAGCCTGTCCTCCATTATAACTAGACCAACGTGCTCTAGTTTATAATCTACTTCCTGGTAGTAATCTTTTGTCTCTACACAGGTAAGCCAATCCCCGAAGCAAGAGTATTCGTCACTTACTTCGTAATCAATTTTGAACTTGGCTTTTGCATTCTTAGGTACACCAATTCCATATATAATTGCTTGATTGTTATTTTTATCTACTTGAATGTATGTGATAACTGGAGCAGGCATCTTAATAGTGGCTTTAGAAAACCTTTGACTCTCGTCTTCGAAAGAGTTATAAGATTTCATTTTACTTCAATGTCAGTAATCCCTAAATCCGCGGCAGTTTTCCCCGCCCATGGGTCATTCTGGTTACCCCATATGTTGGTGAAGTTACTGTTTTGTGAACTTGATCCGTATGCATTTTCCTCCGAACAATAAGTTGCAAATTGACTGACATTCAAGTTTGTTTGCTCTACACCTAAAAACTGTACCGGATCAGTATGTACACCATGGACTTCGACCATAAAATGTAAATGCGGACCGGTAGAGTACCCTGATGATCCCATTCTACCAATTTGTGTATCTGATGTTACAATTTGGCCAACTTTCAGTATGGGATTCGCTTCATACATCAAATGTCCATACTTTGTTACCAGACCATTTCCATGGTCTATAGCAACGTAATTTCCAAGACCATAATCCTTACAACCATCACAATTTACATTTGATCTAATATTAACCACAGTTCCAACTCCAGCAGCATATACAG
>JBMCLJ010000027.1:0-15174 GCA_048615375.1 Candidatus Dojkabacteria bacterium
GCTGAAAAAAAGTAACTTTTGGGATACAGATCTTATTCCTGAAGACGAGCGTACACAGTTTAATGCTTTCTTTACATTTGGCCGTGATTTTAAGGTCATCCCACTCTTTATAGCAGTGTCTGGTAACCCCATACAAGCAAGGAACCCCTGGCTTGCATTCAAGGAGCAGTATAAACAAATACGAAGGTGGGCTTGGGGTGCATCTGAGTTTGCTCATTCAGTTACAAAGGCTTACCAACAAAAAGATTTACCCTGGAAAATTAAACTTGTTCCAGTTTTGAATCAAATAAGAACTTCGACTGAATGGGTGTTAGCTTCTTCACTGCCTTTATTTGGTGGCTTGATTCCGCTCTTATTGAATGAGGACTTCAGAACTACGACATTAGCCTACGCGCTACCTGCCCTCCTCTCTATACTCATGCAAGTCGGTTCAATTATGATTCTCTGCATGATTTATATAGAGTGGCGAATCGCCCCAAAACGTCCAAAGCAAAAGGGAATACTATTTAAGTTATTTACATTTGGACAGTGGATACTCCTTCCGTATGTAGGCTTTATGCTGAGCTCGCTCCCTGCTCTGGATGCGCAAACAAGACTCATGTTCAATAAACGCTTAGTCTATGTCGAAAGTAAAAAAGAAAAATAGCTCCTCTCCGCTGGTTTTTATTACCGGCGGACATGCAACACCAGCCACCGCATGTATTGCAGAACTGAGAAAGCGTGGGTATAGTAATTTAATATACATTGGCCAAAAGAAGTCTATTCTTTTTGATAAAAATTACTCCAGTGAATACCGACTTGTCACCGAAAAGCTTACCATACCTTTTCACTCAATAATTGCAGGTAAATTTTCGCGTTTTGTTTCATTCTCATCATTTGTATGGTTGCTACGGTTGCCTGTTGGTTTTCTGCAAGCATTTCTATGGCATGTATACTACCGCCCCTCAGTTGTCTTGACTTTCGGGAGCCATGTTGGAGTACCTTCTGCATTCTGGGCCTGGATTTTTAAAACACCTGTGGTGGCTCATGAACAAACCGTCACATTTGGAAGGGCGAATAAGCTCATACATCATTTTGCTCAAACCATCTGTTATTCGTGGAAGGCAGAAGCATTCACCACACAAAGCAATGCAAAGTATGTTTTCACCGGCAACCCGGTTCGTAAAGAAGTTTTCCATCCAACTACCTACTCCTTCGCCTTTTCTGATGAAACGAAACCTCTACTTTTTATTACGGGGGGAAATCAAGGAGCTCATGCAATCAACGAGTATGTCTTTGCACATTTACCGCTACTTATTACTAGTTACAATCTTATTCATCAAACAGGCTCCAACACCCTTTATGGCGATTTTGAGAAAGCAAAAGAGTATGCATCATCAATCAACCAAAATGGCGTAACTTATATACCCAAAGATTATCTGTTTGCCGATGAAATAGCTGAAGCATATGCACAAGCAACATTTCTGCTGTCACGTGCTGGTGCAAATACATTAACCGAGCTACTCATTCTGGGTAAAAAAGCTGTTCTGATACCCATTACTACTTCTTCAGGGAATGAGCAGTTTCTCAACGCACAATTACTTGAAAATCTAGGATTAGCCGTAATACAAAAACAAGAATCACTACACCACTCGAATATACTACAAGTACTTACAGAACTTGGATCCCAGGCTATTAAGCATGACCAGGTTGCACAGTTAGCAAATATGCACATGCAGGCGGAGCGAAAGATAGTTGACATAGTTGCGTCCTATTTGTAAACTGCTATAATCTTTAATGTGAAAATCAAAGATAAGCCATTATCCCTTCGTCCCCGTGAAAAACTTGAAAAAGCCGGTGCAGAAAATCTTACTCCTGAGGAGTTGTTGGCAATAATCATATCTTCAGGCACAAAAGGTAAAAACGCTATTCAGCTTGCTAAAGAAATCATCCGGAAATGTGGCGACAAACTTCTTACTACCAGTATCGAGGAACTGTGTCTAGTCAAAGGTCTTGGAAAGGTAAAGGCCATAAAGCTGAAAGCAGCTTTTGAAATTGGACTTCGCCACGCGCAGGTGTTAAGCGGAAAGGTACTTATCAGTTCCTCTAAAGACGTATACTGCATTCTTAATGAGTATGCGGGGAAAAAACAGGAGTACTTCCTCCTTATCACCCTAAACGGAAGAAACCAGATGATATCTAAAAAAGTAATTACCATTGGAACTGTAGATTCAAGCTTATTTCATCCACGGGAGATATTTGCTGAGAGTATAGCTGATCGAGCATCCAAAATCATTGTTGCTCATAATCACCCTTCAGGAAACCTGGAACCATCAGGAAATGACCTGATTATGACCAGGAAAATTAAAAGTGCAGGCGAGCTACTCGGAATAAACCTTATTGACTCGGTAATAATGAGCGAGGAGGGATATAAAACCATCCTCCCCCTGATTTAGCATCAAGAAAAGAGATAGGTAACCCCTCTATGATTATTTTGACAATCATGTACTTAGTCACGCACTATGACAGTGCGTCTAGCGTTCAAAACCTCATCAGTAGTCAATGTAACTTGGTAGTCGATTGTATACGTTCCATTAGTGTCAGAAGTGTTCCAGGTACCTGAGACAGCTGTACCTTCTACCATTCCCTCCACAGGTGTAGAACTTCCATCCGCAGTATTTGTAACAAGGAATCGTACATTTGTAATTCCTAGGTCAGGGGAAGTTAAGCTCACATTTCCTGCAAACCCAACCGTTGGACTCGCTCCTCTGCTGATTGTCTGACCTTCCGCAGGTAGCGTTGGAGAAACAGTACTACCAGAATTCGTAATTACAGAAATATTTCTTATTTCTTGAGATTGACCGACTGATTCGCCCCGCACATCTGTAGCAATTACCATTACTTCATGGGAACCACTGGAAATATCTCCCGGAAGAGTGAGTGAAAATTCGTATGGCCCTTTCTTGAATTCTTTCTGCAATACTTGATCAAGGAAAACTTCAACTCTCTCGACATCTATGTCACTCGTTACAGAGACATTTATTGGAATAGCATCTCCCGGTTTGTACGTCGCTCCAGCTGCTGGATTGATTATGGTAATTTTTGGTTTATTAATATTCCTCTCAATGTCACAGGTTTCTTCAGGCGGGAGCTGGTCAAGCTTTTTCAAGTAGCTGTTATATTGATCCTGGATGTGAGAAATAGGGTATTTGTAGTGAACATAATACTGTTTTTCAGCCAGGTTCAGTTCCGTGTCACGTTCACTGGCGAGTTTTACCGACTCACCACATTTTACGACCTCAGCTACCTCAATCATATCTTCCTGTTTTGGGAGGCTTGTATCGGCTGTCATTTCTGTTACTACTTTACCACCAGCTTTTTCACATTCCTCACTGGAAGCACGCCCCGTCAAGCCACAGATGTTTACTGATCTCACTCCACCTGGTCGAGTCCATTTCTCAGCCTCAAGTTTTCCACTGTCTACATACTTCTGTAAAAACGGTTTATAGAGATACGTGTACAAATTGCTACTTGTTGGTTTCGTTCCTTCGATAGGACACTGATTGGAACCACAATCATTTCCCGACCACATTCCAAGTACCATGTTCGGTGTATAACCAACAAATGCCAGATCTCCTGGTTTTCCTTCATCGTTGTCACCGGTTCCTGTTTTACCGGCAATATCCATTTGAGTCTGCAGTTTCTTTAATAATCCATCAGTTTTAAACGTATAGTAGTTTTTATTCAAATCGTTTATCAAGTATGCGTACTTTTTTTCTATTACCTGCTTGCCTTCTGATTTTCTATTGTCAAATACGATATTTCCATTTTCATCTCTTATTTCAAGTATCACTTTTTTTTCGTGATACACTCCTTCAGCAGCTAGTGTTGCGAACGCATGGGTCTGATGAATAAGTGGCATATTCGCGGCACCCAATGGAGCAGAAGGACCTTTAACCTGATCTCTAAATCCGTCCCACCCGTTTAATTTAATATAGGTATCCGCGTAATTCTCACCTCCAACCATGTTGTAGGTTGCTACCGCGGGAATATTTAGAGACCACTTTAGAGCTGTTCTCATAGTAATAAAATCACTTCGTCCTGTATTTGCATCTCCATACTGACCTGTAGTTCTTGAATAGTTCTTGACATAGTACTTTTGAGATGCTCCGGGTGCCCGCAAATCAAGGGGGAAGTCTGGTACAACTGTAGAAGGATGATAGCCATTCATGAATGCGGAAAGATATAATACTGGTTTCATGGTAGAGCCCTGCGACCTGTCAGCTATAGCAGCGTTAAACTGCGGCTTAAATCGAGGGTCTTTTGATTCTTCATTAAAGTCACTTGAACCTACCATTGCAATAATTTCCCCATTACGAGGATCCATAAAGACTGCTGCTGCATTTTGAGAACCAACCAAAGTCTGAAATTCTTTGCTTTTAATTTGTTCAGCAATAGTTTCCTGCAACATATTTTGCACTTCAGTATCTACCGCTGTTACTACGGTATATCCCATGTCTCGAAGGTAATCACTTCCACGTTCATCTTCCCCTACTTTATCCTTATACATCTCGTCCAGTTCCTGGATAACGTAATCTATATAATGAGGAGCTTTATCCTTCTTAATACCTTTGGTTTTAAAGCTGACTTTTGGCAACTCCTCTTTTGCCTGCTTAATTTCTTCTTCAGTTACACCAGTTTTTTCTTTGACCTCCAGCATTCGATCTAAAACATATGCTGCTCGCTCCTGGCTTCGTTCAGGATCATACATGCTTCCCCCCCATGGAGAGTAAATGGCTGGCTGATTTGGTATGCCGGCAAGATACGCCATTTCAGCGAGAGTAAGATCATTTAAGTTTTCTTTGCCGAATAAATATATACTTCCCGCTTTAACCCCTTGCAAAATACCACCTTCAGGGACTACATTCAGATAAAACTCAAGAATTTCTTCCTTGGAGTAATCCTGCTCAACTTCCATAGCAAGTATTGCCTCTCGAATTTTCCGATCAACTGTCCGTTGATCTTTACCTGTAGAGTTTTTCACAAGCTGTTGAGTAACGGAACTTCCTCCACCACACGAAGCCTGACCTCGTGATTTAGCAGTACACAGCATTGCACGAGACAAACCAAAGAGATTCAATCCTTTATGCTCCCAGAAACCTGAGTCCTCAGCAGCAAGAAAAGCCCACTCCAGCTTGTCGGGGACTTCATCCAATGTGACATTTTCCTTTAACTTCTGACCTTGCAGACGATAGAGTTCTTGCTGCCCTGTACGATCAACAATAATGGTGTCCCGTCCTTCAACAGTGGTTCCTTGTATATGCTCTTCAATGTTCGGCAAGTCCCGTGAGTATGCGGATACCACGCCGATAAGTAGTAGAGTACCTAGAAGCATACCGAAAAGAATAGTCAGACTCGTGATAACTCCCGCTTTTTTTGCAATACGCACTGCTTTCTCTTTACCAGTGACCGGTTTATTCTTGGTAGCTTTAGATTTGGAGGAACTGTGCATCCATCCAAACTGCGCATTCCCGAAAGGCATACGCTTATTCCTTGGTCTGGAAAACTTACTTGCCGAAGACGGCTTTGTCTTGGCATAGTCTATAGCCTTCCGTTTACGAATAGGGTTTTTTGGACTCGTTTGCAATTTCATTTATATATTATAGCTTAGAAATTATTTTTTAGAACCTTATTCATTAATTCGATACTGCAGAGCCTCACTTATATGTATTTTGGTGATAGTTTCGTGCTCTTCAAGATCAGCGATAGTCCTTCCAACTTTTATTAGTCGGTAAAATGACCGTGCCGATAGCTTTAGACGGTCAGCCGCGTGGAGCAAAAATGCTTTCGCGTCTGTTTCAAGGGGGCAAAACACGTCTAAGTATTTCTGAGGAACTTCCGCATTACTGTATACTTTAATCTCTTTATAACGCATATTCTGAATATCTCTACATTTTTGAACCATACTGCTGTATCTTTCAGAGTTGCTTGCATGAGAATCTTTATTATTTGTCGCCAAGTCTTTTAAAGAAACTCTTTGGACATGAATCTGTAAATCTATTCTATCCAGTATTGGTCCAGAAATTTTTTTCTTATATTTATCTATGATCGGGGGGGTACAGATGCACTCACGTTCCGGGTCTCCAAGCCAACCACATTTACATGGGTTCATTGCAGCCACCAGCATAAAATTCGCAGGTAACACCACAGTCCCTGATACTCGGGAGATAATTACCTTTTTTTCTTCTAATGGCTGACGCAGTGCTTCTATAGTCGCGGAAGGAAACTCTGGGAACTCGTCCAGAAAAAGAATCCCGTGATGAGCAAGTGAAAGTTCTCCGGGACGGGGAAGCCTGCCTCCACCAACAACAGAAACTGTTGAGGCGGTATGGTGTGGAGACCGGAATGGACGTTTGGTGATAATTGCTTCGTTAACTCCAAGCTTGTTTGCGACTGAGTATATTTTTGTCAGTTCAAGAGATTCATCAAAAGTAAGATCTGGAAGTATCGAAGGAACAGCACGCGAAATCATAGTTTTTCCTGATCCCGGAGATCCACTTAATAAAATATTATGTCCTCCACTTGCCGCAATGACTATGGCTCGTTTTACCGATTCCTGTCCCTTGATATGTCCGAAGTCAATTAATGAGTCTTTTTCTTTTTGTGAAAATATTTCTTGAGTTGTTACAGTAGGTGGAATCCTGCGATTACCGTTCAAGTGCTCAACTATCTCACTAAGCGATACTGCTCCGTACACCGCAACTTCTCGTACAATACCAGCTTCTGGAGCATTCAAACAGGGAAGAATAACATTTGATATGCCACGTTCTTTACACGTTAAGGCTGCTGAAAGTGCTCCGTTAATCGATCGTAATGTGCCATCTAACGCCAGTTCTCCAACAAAAAGAAATTGCTTCCAATCATAGGAAACCTGGTCAGAACTTGCCAGTATAGCCAGAGCAATCGGAAGATCATATACAGTACCCGTCTTAGGAATGTCTGCTGGCGCCAGGTTAACTACTATTTTTTTCCTTGGCCATGAAAAACCTGAGTTCTTAACTGCCGAGATAATCCGTTCTTTAGCTTCCTGCACCGATTTGTCCGGTAATCCCACAATTGTGAGCCCTGGAAGCTGGGAAGACAAAGTATCTACCTCGATATGTATCAATTCAGCATCTATGCCAATTATCGAAGCACTATTGGTCCTTCCTATCATTAATTACAAGTATAGCAAAAATGACAATGAATAGATAGGCCGTACATAGAATAAACTAACGTAATTAATATCCGTATCCTCTACAAGCAGATACATACGAACTGCATACCTGGGGTAGTGGATTAATACGCACACCATTTGATTGCCGCATTTCAAAGTGAACATGAGGTCCGGTAGTAATACCAGTTAAACCAATATGACCTACAACCTGATTTTTCGCAACGCGCTGTCCTCTGCTCACCGCAAATGTTGACATATGCATGTAAGCAGCTTCGTATCCATTGTCAAATTTTACTCTTACAACGTTTCCACCACCAGTTTTTACTCTACCAACAAAGGTCACGTAACCATCAGCGATAGAGACAAGGGAAGTCCCGAAAGGAGCTGCAATATCAATTGCAAAGTGCCCTGTATAAGGTTTATATACCTGGCTGATATACCCGCTGTTCCCTATCAAAGGCCACTGAAAGTAACCCGAGTGGCGGACTGCCCTTGCTGGTGGGCTGGAAGTACGTGAAGCAGAAGAGCTGCTGCTGGATCCAGTAGAAGGTTTACTGGCAACTTTTGGAGGTGGAGAAGGTTTATCCACAATCACTCCATCAGGTATAATTAATTTTTGCCCCTCAATTACGATAGCCTGCTTCTCCTCTCCTATAAAACGAACATCAAGAAGATTCACATCTACAATTTCTTGCATAATTCCATTAAGCTTTGCTTTACCTTCTTCTGTGTTTTTTGCAGCATCCTTTAAGTCTGGATGATACTTACGCGCAATGGCCTCAAGCTTCTCACCCTTTTTCACACTGTGAATAATGCCATTTATAGGTGGTATCTCAAGTACCATGCCCTGAATTAGCACGTCATCTTCCTGCAGGTTGTTTGCCCATCGAATTGAATCAACATTGATTTTATTATCCTTTGAACTTAGTTTTTCAGCAATACTGGAGAGTGTATCGTCCGTACCTACTGTATACTTAACAGGTTTGAATTGAACCGCGTTGAATACCGTCTGGCTTCCCGCACTGAATAGTGTCCCATCATTCATTTGCCCATCGGTGTTATACCTGGACATTGCGTATACCTCTTCGCTAAACTCCGGATTAATGCTTAAGTATACGAATGTTCCAAAGACGGTAATAAGTAAAATTGAGAAACTTAGAATATATTTAAAATACACTCCTCTCCCGAAAAATATTGATCGGGAGACTTTCCACTTTACCTTGACGAAGCCGTTTTTAATGATACGAACTGTTTTTTTGGCTATGATAACCAGTGACCCAATATAGTGACGCAGGTTGAATGTTGTGTATTCGTCTCTATCCTTGGAAGCATTTCGTTTCCTTTTATTATTAACGGAATATTGGGATGGATTAAAGCCAAAATCCAGCTTGTCGATCTTGTATGATTTGTTTGTATTTGACATAAGAGTTGAAAAAAACTCTTTTTGTTCCTTAGATTATACCATATTTCTCATATTCGCAACACGGTAGATGTCTAACGCTGACGAAGCGGAGATTCCTGGCTTTCATCTACATAGTATTCGTACTTTTTATCTCTTTTCGAAAGTGTTAACGCCCATATAGAAAGGAGAAATATAAGTATGATGATTATAATAACTGCAATCAGGATAATACGATTTCTGTTTACTACTCCCTCGGATTCCTCATCTAAGTCAGTATTCTCAACTATTTCGAATGTCCATTTTCTGGTAACTTCATTACCACTCGTGGCTCCAATAGAGACAATCACCTCATGAGTAGACTTGCTTAGATCTGCGTCAGGAATGTAGCTAAAACCGGTTTCTGATACTATGACATTCGAACTGTTTGAAAGGTTATTACCATCAAGTTCGAGTTGAAATGTATCAAGATCAATCTCATCATTTACAGGTTTTGTGAATTCTGCGGAAATTGATGGCTTGGAATTAGTTATCTTCTGACCATCACCAGGCTCTAAACTTATTATTTCAAGGCTGAGCTCCTCATCCTGATCTTCATCCTGCATAATAATTTCAACAGGACCATAATTCTTAATTTCTTTGGTTCCATCAGCATACTCGTAAGTAAAACGAAGGTAGTATTCACCGCCTTCATACTCACTGATGTCTAATTGAAATTCAGTCTCACGTCCTTCATATATTGTTGAAAATACAGTGCCGTTTCTACTAATTTCTACAATTATGTTCTTTAATGCATTTTTCTTATCTTCTGGTAATTCAGAAATAATTGTTGCGTTATCCCTGGTGAGCTGATCTCCTGAGGGAAGCGTAATAGTGATATCATCACTCTGTTCTGCATCACTTTCCCCGTCACTATCGCCTCCATCACCGGTCGGTTGTGGAGTAGAGGTCGGGGTAACAGTGTCAGAATCAGGATCATTTCTCGGCTGTTGAATGTTCAAAGAAAAGATTTGGTTATTCTGCCTCCCATCATTATTAACAGCAATAATGGTAACAGGATATACACCTGGCGTTCCCGTACTCCCGGAGAGCTTATTGCCTTGAAGCTTAAGCCACGTTGGAAGATTTGGAGCAAGTAGACGAAACCCGGTTGAATCCTGTACTTGTATTGTGTAAGAAAAGGCTTCTCCAATGACAAGATTAACTTTTGGGGGCTTACTTACAAAGACGGGCTTATTATTATTTCTTGATATGGTAAAAAAGTTATCAGAATAATCGATGAGCTTGTTCTTACCAGAATGATCCCTGGTAGTCAACCTCAGACGATAATTGGCAGACTCAGGCAAACCAGTAAAGTCTACATACTTACGACGTATACCGTCCCTGTCACTTATAGATTGAGTAGCAGATATAGCAAATAAATTTTTCACTATCGTTTCTCCACGGAGGAGATCCATAGAAAATGAAAAGGTAGCCTCCGGATCATTTGAGTCTTTAGCAAAAAACTCTACCTCAGTGTTTCCGTACACTACCTCTCCCCCATTCGGGGATACCACCCAGGATTGAATCATACCAGACTGCGTTACCTCAGCTGCACTACGTGTATCTGTATTAAAATTCGGATCAGATATCTGGCTTATGAATACCGGGACTGCCAGGAGCATAACAACTATTATACCTGCATAAAGGTACCTTAATAAATCAGTGTGGACAGATATCCCACGCTTTTTGTGTACTTTTTGAGCACGATAGCTATTCATTAATCAGTAAATGTCATCAATACCATGTAATAGTTTTTCATTGTTTTTGTCAAATAATCAGCAAGTCTCACATCTTCATTGCACAATTATGTAATTATAACTATCATTGCCTGTCATGAAAGAGCGTATTACTGGAATCATCATTGCTGTTGGCATCTTTTTAATCGTTACAACGTTTAATCCATTTACATTGCCAAGTCTTTATCTTGATTCCTCACAGTCATTTAGTTTTATTGCACTTCATAAAGTGAGCCTTCTTGCCCTTCTGAATATTATTCTATTAGTAATAGTAGGTGTTAAAACAATAAAAAGAAAGACCCTGGCGATCACCTCCTCTAAAATCGCTCTACCTGCTCTGGCAGTGTTAATTGTTGCTATAATTTCAACGTTTTTCTCTATAAATACGCCTAATAGTATATTCGGGTTTAATGCAGCTTTTTCTTTTTCGCTTTTTGAAACTATAATGCTTATTACATTTTTCTTTCTTTTAAGTAATGTAATACATACTACTGTAACCATCCAGAGAATAATCAGGTATACCATTTTTTCATTTCTCATAATATTTCTGTATTCAGTTCTGAAATACGCTTTCAGCTGGCAGGTAGAGTCAATTTATTTTGCGCAATACATAAATTCATTCAGCTTTACATTATCTGGAAATTCCAGTTCTTTAACATTGCTCAGCCTCGTCATGTTACATCTCTGCATAGGTTTGGTCGTCATGGACGTGAGTCAACAAAACCCACGATGGCTATTTATATTCGATGCAGTAAGTCTGGTCATTTCCGGCGCGTGCTTCATTGTATTCCTTAATGTATCTTCTCCTGTTCAACCAACATTCTATATTGTTGCTGCCATCGCATCTCTTCTCCTTATTGGCTATGTACTGTTTACTTCAGAAAGGCTTCGGAAAGCTGTACTTCCACTTGCAATATTATTAATTTTCTCAGTCTCCATAGGGTTTACCCTTTACTTTGGTCTGACACGTGATACTCAGCTCGCTTATGCCTCGCCCCGGGTTCCTTTTGACCTGTCCTGGAATGTAACCGTAGAATCCTGGAAAGGCTCTGTTTCTCGAGGCTTTGTAGGGAATGGCCAGGGAAATTACACTTATCTTTTTGATGCGTATAAGGACGAGAGCGCTGCTACAGCCCAGAATTTGACATTCGTGAACAGTAATCCTCCATACGTTCCTGAAACTCGACTTAACCATGCAGGTTCTTTTTTCCTCGAAATACTCAGCGCAAATGGATTACTGGGCTTACTGGCGTATGGCGCCTTATTTGTCTTAACTGCAACAGTTGGAATTAAAAAAATGGGTCAGGATGCTCATCCATTCTCTCTATTTACCCTTATAGCATGTATGCTGGTGGGTGCTGGTTTTTTTGTCACAGGGTATGATTTTATTCTCCTATTTTTACTATGGTTCCTGCTTGCTGCTACCATAATCTTTTTTCATGAGAATGAGCCTCAAAAAGAATTGAATATCTCACTAGCCGGCAAGTTTGATTCGGGACATAACTTTAATTATGTTATTCCAATACTGCTTCTGCTTGCTTCAGCAATAATCTTTTATTTTGCATTAATTATTACAATTGCAAATCAGGCAGCGTTTGAAGCAAAAAGACGAGAAGGAGAGTCTGAAATTGCGGGTTATGCAGAACATGCGTTTAAAGCGACCCAACGCTTTAATCGTTCCGATGTATTCATACGGGAACTCGTTAACGCAAATAGTATCATCTTTTTTGAAGAAATGAATGCCTTAAACAAAGATCTCGAGGAAAACCCTGACACGAAAGAGACTCCCGAGACACAACAAAGAATTTCAGAACTCAATACATACAGTAATTTGATCGTTTCTGATATGGACTATGCAATCGAACTTTTTCCTCAGGAATATCGAAATTATTACCTCAAAGGCGGTTTCCTCTTAAAAACATCCGAGTACTCAGAACTTGCGCTGGATGAATCTGCAGCAAATAATTTATACACTTCACTTGAACGGAATCCATATCATGCGCCGACATACTTTAACCTCGCACTACTCTTTGAGAGAAATAAACAATACGAAACTGCATACAACCATATTCAGAAAGCACTCCAATATGAAAACACAAACCTGAATTACCTGTTAAAAAAAGCAGACTTGCTTGTTGAAATTGAAAATTTTGACGACGCTATTAAAATCTACCAGGCATTCCAGCAACTTGAACTTAGTGAGAATGCAGTACCAAATAGAGAAGAATTTAAAACAAATATCACCAGGAAGATCGAAGCAGCAGGGTCAAAGAAAGAAGAAAAGCTTAAAAAAGACGAATCAGCTCAAGCTACACCTGCCGAAGATAATACTCCTTCACTTTCCCCTACTGACATGCCTGCTCCAGTTGAAAATGAAGTATCTCCATCTGGCACACCTACTACTTCTCCCACTGGAGAGTAATGATTAAAATGCGCAGAGAAAGCATGAAAAACATAGTACAAATAAACTATACAATATACTTCTGAGTCACACAGGTTATGATAGAAAAATACATTACATACAGAATAACAGACCAGGTCTTATTGAATATATCAGAGATAGAGAGAAACCTCGCAATCCTTCACCAGAGTGAGATAGCACACAAGGCTCATTTCCGTGTACTATCTGAATCCCTGTTTGATGATATGTTTGCAGTAGCATCGTTTCTTAACCTGCACCTGACACTCGGGGATATTAAAAAAATATCGGTTGGGAAGGAAGTTTCTGCACAAGGAGCAGTACTACTTTCAAATATTCGACAGATTTTCGATTTTATTCGCAATAATTACAGGAAGAACCAGATAGTATTTAATTTTTACCTGGTTCAGCACATCGTAAAGCTCCTGCAGACGAATATCCTGGAAGTTTGGGATATTGGTAAAATCAGATCAACTAATGATTCTGTCTTTTCCGCGTATGAATTACAATATCAAAAATATGAGAAGAGTGCTGATATTTCACATACTCTTGCAGAAGCTATACTCTGGGTAGAAAACGATCAAAGCATACACCCTATCGTTAAAGCATGTGTATTTCTCGTTTTTTTGAATACTGTTTCTCCATTTATCGGTTTGAATTATGTAGGCTCACTTCTATTTTTCAGACTTATTCTGGAAAAGTATGGCTATGGGCACAATTTCTATATACCTTTGTTTAAGTCCCTTTCGCATGCAAACAGTAATGCTCATGTACAGATTACGAAGTCATTGGAAATGAAACAACCTGATATTACAGAACTACTCGAAAATATTACAACATGTCTGAAGGATATCATCCTTACGTATAAAAAAGATCTCATTGAATTTGATTATTATGATGTAAAAAACAACTCTCAGAAACTTGATTTGAATGATCGGCAGGTGAAGTTACTCACCCTTCTCCAGCAAAAAGTATTCATCAAACGAAGAGAATATATTAGACTTTTTAAAGTTTCTCCTATGACCGCCTACCGGGATCTAAATTATCTCACTGAAAAAAGCCTGGTTGTGGTCGGGGGCAAAGGCAAATCCACAACCTACACCTTAGCAACAAAGAGTTAACTACTCCCCTGACCAGTTAGCCTGCAAAATTCTTTCAGGAGGTATGCTTTGTAACTGGGCGCATACTTTTCTATGCACTTTTAACCCGTCCCGCAATGTTACAATTCCCACAATATCATCACCAGGAAATGGTTTGCAGCAACCCGCCAATCTGTACTTGAGACCTTGTTCCCCTTCTACCGCAATCCCACCTGGGCTCATGTGCGAATCTTTTTGCATGGCAGGCAGTTTTTTCTTAATTGTTTTTATAGGCTGCTGAACATCGATTAGCCTTGATACTGTTTTTAGAATCTGAGACCTGGATATGCTTTTTGAATGTACCGCGAGATAAAGGTGCGCACTGTCTTCCTGCCCCAGTTCCTGACAAACAGCTTCTATCGTCTTCATATCCAATTTTTGCCACGATACGTGTAACTTTTCCTGGATATATTCGGATATCATCGCCTCTCCCGCCTTTTCTGCTTCAAAACGATACTTTTTTTGTGAGAATCTCCGTATTTTCTGCCGGGTGGAATTCATAGCAGCAATAGTGCTCCATTCGGGGGAAGGAAGTTTTGGTGATTTTGATGTGAGGATTTCGACCACATCGCCATTGGAAAGTTTTGAATCAACTTTTGCAATACGATCATTAATTTTTGCCCCTACGAACCTGTTCCCTACCTCGGAATGAATTGCATATGCAAAATCAATTGTTACCGCTCCTTTTCGTAATTCGATAACTCTACCTTTTGGAGTTATTACAAATATTTTATCTTGAAAAGCATCAAATTTATACCTCGCCTCGCGCTGTTTACCACGGTTCCATATTTGAAGATTCTTTATCCACGAAAAAGCAGAAGTCGGAGATGACTTTTTTTTCCCCGAGAGCTTGTAAGCTATATGAGAGGCCGGACCAAACTCATTGATTTCATGCATGGCATGGGTTTTTATTTGCACTTCAACAGGTATCTCGTCAATAAAGACAATAGTATGTATTGAACGATATCCGTTTGGTTTAGGTTTAGCAATATAATCTACGAAGTCACTGTCCAGATACTCAAAATTTTTATGGATGATACCTAATAATTTATAGCATTCCATCTCGTGTGAATTAAGTATGATGGAAAATGCAATAATATCCTTTATTATTGTAATATCAGCTTTGCTAATATCTTCAAGACTTGCTGACTTGAGTTTTCGAACAAATTTATTATAAGTAGAATTCGCCGATTTTATTCTACCAAATACCTTGAAGTGCTTGATATCGTTTTTTTTCAGTATAG
>JBMCLJ010000028.1:0-15084 GCA_048615375.1 Candidatus Dojkabacteria bacterium
CAGGGGCAGCAAGATCCATTTGAGAATTTTGATCCGATGCAGGACATTGATGTTTCGGGGATAGAAATCATTGACACAGCGAAGGGGGATTCAATTGATTTCAGCAGTATCGCGTATAATGAAGTTTTTAGTTTCAGGTGCCGTAATTGTGGGTTTAAATATGAAGGAAAGCAGCGATATGATGAATGTCCGAGATGCGGGTCGAGTGAATTGGAGGATGTGGATTCGCAGTAGAAGTACTTTTTTTCAAAAGATATAGTTACGCCCAAAGTGACAACATATATATGATATATTGACTTCTTTAATCTACCATGGTATTATCCCTATTACCACATTTCCCAATACATTTCTTCTCTTCAAAAGTAAGTTTTTTGCACCTTACTCCATTCTATTCTGCTCTCCACAAAAAGCTTCGTAATGTCAGCTTACCTAAATATAGGAGGAAAGGTTATGGGATATGTATTGGTTATATATTGGAGAAACCAGAAAGAGGTGGTAGTATCCTATAGCGAATAATGATAATGACCGCAGATAAATCAACAAGTTATTCAATAGGTAAATATGATGTTTATGCCTTTCCTACAACAGATTCGAATGATACTGATTACGAGAAAAGGTTTGATGGAGCAATGGCACACCTACTTACTCGTTATGGTCAATGGTTTGTAAGCAGCTCTACCGAACTTTCTTTGCCTGCTGGTTCAGTAGCTCATGTTGCATATTCAAATGATGATGTTAATTACCAAAAGCCTTTAGGAACATTAGCTGTCACATTTCCAGGAGTGAACTCCCAACCAAGTCATGGGGAGATTCTCCTTGGACAACGTTTCAATAGTCTGCTTGGGATCAGTTCGCTTTTGAATTCTGCTGAAATGACACGATTTGCAATTAGTTCAGAATTGAGAGGTGCAGCTCAAGTAGATGTTATGCAGGCACTTGTTTTAGCAGGAGTATACAGTGTAGTGGAAACTAACAATTTCAGGAGACCAGGGGACTCAATTTCTACAATTTTTGAGTTTATGCGACCTGAGTTAGCAAAAGTACTAAGGAAGCACTTATTCCCACACGTTCATCAAGTTAAAGGAAATAGACTTATCTATAGAGACGACATGCATGTTAGTGATTTGATGGTCAAATATGCTCCATATTTCTTTAACCACGAACAGATCGCTTATTATATTGGTATAGCATTAACAAATATTCATTATTTTCTTGATGGAGGGGCAGAATACCAAGATTTATCAAGAAATGAAGTACTGAGTTACAAGCAAAGTCTTAATGGTTCCTTAGATAGAGATCATGTTGAGTTTATAAAACAGTTACTAATCGATACCAAGAGGGGTAACCACGTAGCAAAACATGTGCTTAGGGAAGTGCTTTATACCCATTCTGATGAACTACTCAATAGTGTTGACGACGGTCCTGGATTATATATACAGCCTGTTGAATCTATGAAAAAAGATCTAGAAGAATACAATAAACGAAAAAAACAAAAAAAAAGACAAGCCGCCTAATATATTGAAAGTATAAGATATGGAAACACAAGGTACATTTAACTGGGTTCAACATCCTCAGTTAGCTCGAGCATCTTTGATGCGTCAAGGTTCTGAACAACAAATGTTTGCAAATGAAGTATTTTTAGTCATAGGAGGAGGAACTGTTGGATATAGAGTAACAGAAGCTCTAGCACATTCTGGAGCAGGTTTAGGCAATAATGGTAAAGTTATTGTCTACCAGGGTCCTGACCAAGTCGATATAGAGAACCTTCACTCCGCATTTCGACTGCAAGATATTGGTCAACCCAAACCAGAGGTACTACAAGCCTTAGTGAGTTCAATATCACCTTCAGCCCATTTTCAGATACATGGAGAGAATGTAACTAATTCATTAGAAGTACTAGAAAAACATCGTCCGGGAATTGTTATTGATGCATGCGATGACTTAACAGCTAAAATTGGTATAAGAAGAGATGCTGCTACATTAGCACAACAAAATAGACACAAAGTTAATGCAATTATTATGGGGACTGACACAGGTTATTCTAGAATAGTTGAATATGAAGATCCAAGAGTTGAAGAATACACTATTTTTAACGGGAAAGTCAGCCCAGATACTTTGAGACTATTGGAAGAAACTGAAAGCCCTTTAGAACAATTTCGAGCACGAGTAAGTTTAGTATTCCAAGCGGTAGGTTTTGAAGATTTTCCCACAGAACTATTGCAAGGTTTCATCACATTTGGTGAAAAAGTAATGAGACGGGAAAAAGTTTCTTATCCTCAACATCCCTTTGCAGGTATAAGAATAGGAGCAGACATTGCTGAAATAGCATTCCATCTAATAAATGATCGGAAGGTTAAATCCAGAGTAATACTCACTAACCCTACGATACTTTTTACAGAAGAGGGAGAACAAGAAGAGTTAAAGCGAAGAAGAGTTTTACAAAAGAAAGTACTTGAATTATTCTTTGGTAAAGACGCTAAATATCCATATCCTTGATGTTCTGAATAAACTTGTCCATAATGAGTAAATCATGACGCTAACATTGTTTTTTATAATTACCGGGATCATCTTCACCTTATTGCTGGGATTCATTATACTTTTTCATGACTTTCGTTCTTCAACAAACAAATTCTTCTTTTTATTCTCTTTATTCTCTTCACTATGGATGCTATTTAATTACTTCTCAGTAACATCCACAAATATTGAAGTTATCGCTCTAAATATTAAATTAGTTCTTTTAGTAACTACAGTTTTATTATGGATGTTTGTGTTTTTCTCCCTTAGCTATCCTCATGGAACCAAAATATCCAAGAACAAGCTCATTTTTATCTCAGCTTTTGCATGTGTTACAGCTTTAACAAGTTTTTTACCATCTACAGTTGCCAAAGTAACTGTTAACGAAGGTAATATTAGCCCAACATTCGGTTCTACATATGCTTTTTATGCCGCTTTCCTTCTCTTTTCTTTCATATACTCACTTTATACTCTGGTTAAAAAGTATCGATCAACTATCGGCATAGACAGGGTTAGAATTCAATACTTGTTCTTTGGTTTTTTCTTTGCATTGTTTATCCCTATTGTTACTAATTTTCTTGTAGTAATAATTTTAGACTCATCTGCACTGGTAGTATTTGGCCCCTTAGCTATTCTTATTCTAGATGCATTTATTGTATATTCTATACTCAAACATCGGTTTCTAGGTATACGCTTGGTTATTGGAAAGTTTATTTACTTTTCTTATTTAATTGGAATAGTTTATGCTGGTCTATATACAATCATAGTACTAGAAAGTAAATTTATTGATTCGCCGCTTAGTACAGCGGCAATCCTTCTCAATATCCCATTAGTAGGCTTAGGAATTCTATTTTATGAATTATCAAGCGAGGTAGTTAGAAACATACTGAATAGTAAGATAATCTCAGTTAACTTTGATCCAAATGTTGAACGATCAAATTTTTCTGATGAAGTAAGTCGTATTCTAGATGTTAATAAGCTTGGCAAACTTTTTATTAACAAGTTTCATAGATTCTATGATCCATCTAGATCTAGTATTTTTCTGATAGGAAAAAGTAATTCTACTCTTTTCTTTCACGAGGGGGACTATAACTCTGAAATCAGCTCACTGATTATTGAAAACTTTCATTTATTCTCTTCTAACGTCATTTATATCAAGGAGTATATTCAACACATCGATAAGCTACCAGAATCAATTCAACAGATAGTAAAAATATTAGAATCACAAAAAGTTGAGATTCTTGTGATCTTTTCGGGAAAGGAGGATTTTTTAGGTTACTTTTTTTCTTCCGGAAAAGGAAATCGAGATCCGTACTTGCTTAACGATGTTGCTTTCATTTCAAGGTTAGTAGTAGATTTCTCAGTTGCACTAGAGAGAGCGTTTCTATATTTGGAGGTAAAAAATTTTGCAGAAACCCTTGAATCCAAGGTCAAAGAAGCCACAAAAACCCTTCGGCGCCAGAAAAAGCAGTTGCAGGAGAAATACCAGTTTGAGAAAGATATGATGGGTATCATGGGTCATGAATTAAGGACTCCAATGACTGTTGCTAAGGGTATGGCGGAGCTGGTACTGGCAAAAGCGGAAAGAGGCAATACGCTTGATAATGATTATGTCAAAATGAAAATGGAAAAAATTTATGACTCTATTATTAAAGAAGCAAGCCTCATCCAAACCATGTTATCTACTTCCCATATCGACAACAATCGCCTCAACCTGCAAATAACTGACGTTGACCTCCTTACAGCAATTGAATACACCGTAGAAGCCTATAAAGGCGACGCGGAAAGAAAAGGACTGGTATTTAACTGGCAAAAACCAGTATTCGACGTTCCAATAATCAAATCTGACACCGGTCGCACCCAGGAGATCATCAATAATCTCGTAAGTAATGCGGTAAAATATACTCCAAAAGGCTCAGTATCCTTAACATTAGAAAAAGATAACGAATTCCTCTATTTCTCTGTAAAAGACACCGGTATCGGTATACCAAAAGACGAAATTGAAAACCTTGGCAAAAAATTCCATCGTATCGGTCAGCATATCGATGAAGAAAAACAAGTCGTACGATCCGGCGGAACCGGGCTTGGACTTTACGTAGTCAAAGGCCTGCTTAAAGCTCTCGGCGGCGAGCTGATTGTAGAATCAGAAGTCGGCAAAGGCTCAACATTCACAGCAACCTTCCCGTTAAAAAGCGCTTTCCACGATAATGTATTTGTGACTGATGAGCCTGTAGATGAACATGACATTTTCGAACAAATGGGATTGTCTTCTAAAGATAAAGTTCCAAAAAGCTAAATAATCATCGTTATAAACCCAATACACTCAGGCTTAAGAATCGGTGATTTTACACATTTTGTGCTATAGGTTATAATCCACATATCTACAACAAAACCTATGGATAACAAAGCACAATCTCTTAAAAATCTCATTGAAAAATCAAATAAGATACTCCTCATTTTTCCGTATGTAATTAATGCTGATGTAGCCGCTTCAGTTGGGCTGATGGCCAAATTACTCAGAGAAAAATTCCAGAAAGAAGTAGAAATAGCAGCCTCTCGCAATGTCCCGACCAGATATCACGAATTGCTCCAAAAATGCGGCGTCGATCCTAACAACCTGCTCCAGGAAATCAAACCTGTTTCCTATGTTATCCATGTTAATGATGCAAAAGATAATATTAATGTAGACTGGAATCGTACAGACGACAAAGTAGACTTCATCCTTACTCCTGAGAGAACAGAGATTGACTTCAGTAAAGTATCATTCTCAAAAGAAGGAGGATATGACCTCGTTATCACGTTTAATGCACAACAGCTTGATGATCTGGGCAAGGTGTACCAGGATTATAAATCCCAGTATGCAAGATATAATATCGTATCAGTAGATTATCAGAACGCGAGTGCTGAGTATGGCAACCTTTCTCTTCATGATGAGAATAGCTCTACTGTTTCAGAAATAATGTACCAGCTGTATAAACAGCTTGGTTATAACCCGGATAATAAGGATGCTGAAGTTGTCGCACATGGTTTACTCGGCAGTACTCATGGACTCCACTATGTCACCAAGTATCAGACCTACGATGTCATTTCCGAACTGGCTAACAAATACAAAGTTGATTCGGCAGACATAATTACGAAATATTTCTACTCTCTTGGTCAGAACGAACTTAAACTCAGGGAAAAGATTCTTAAAAATGTTAAATTTGACGATAGTAAAAAAGCCATTTATTCACAATTAACATTGCAGGATTTTGGTGAAGCAGGTGTGAAACCAAATGATATCGATGGTATGGATTACCTGCCTTTTAATGTGTGCAAAGGCTATGAAATTGCGTTTCTTGCTTATGAAGACAATGGAAAAAGTACCGTACTGATTCACTCAAATTCAAGTAAGCGGGATATAACCGATATTATACGAACCCTTGGAGGATACGGAAATAAATCATTCGGCATAGTATCCTTTAGTGAAAACGCACAGGCTGCAGCACAAAAAGTGCTTAACGCTTTAGGCGGAAGCAGCAGTGATTCAGGCAACAATACAAACCAGCCAGGCTCAAATGAAGATAAGCCAAATACTCACTCTTCTTCGTCTTCACAGGACAATGGACAAAACGGTAACCAGGGACAGCAGAGCCAAAATGAACAGGCAAAGTCTCAACCTGAAAAAAACAAGGATCAACAAGGTAAAAATGAACAAGAGCAGGAGGAAAAGAAGGATGCTCCACCTTCGACTGGAGTAATGACTCAGGAGTATCAACCAACGGGGAATACTACTCCAGCTGGCTCAAACCAGCCAACACAAGGGTATGGTAATGCACAGTCCCGGAATGTGCCTCAATCGCAACCTGCGATGTCCTCCGGCCCATCAACAACGTCACAAGGAAATGGTTCCTCTCCTGCTGGAAATCCACCAAGCTCTCCATTCCAGAAAGCCTCTCAGGATGATTTAAACAAGACCGTACAATCTTCTGATTCGCAAGGTTCTAATCAACAAAACGCGGGAAATCGACCTCCGTTTGATAAGGCGGCGTAAAAAGAATTTAGCGCAACAGGATTAAATAATCCTTATCGGATAGCTTTTCCTGGAGCTCTTCCGGGAGCTCCTCTGGTGACTTCACTTCAAGAGGCTTCCCATGATTAGCGAACAGTTGATTATAAAAATCTCCACACAATTGCTTATCTTCATTAAGAGTATAAAGGGAGCCAAATGATTCCTCTTCTTCAGGTTGAGGGCTGACTGGTGTTACGGAAAGAGGAAGTTCAGGAGATACGGTTAGAGGTGTGGTGGGCATTGGAGTCACAGGGACTGGAATAACCTGTCTTTGATCATAAAAGGTAAAATCAAGATATCTATCCCAGAAGAGTTGTTTGGCGCTACTATAATCACTATACCGACTCTGCCCTGACCACATTAAAGCTATCTGTGGATCTTCAATACTCAAACAACTATTGGAGAGATAATACTGGACAGTTTCTTGTACCGTTTCGTAACTTCCGCCTCGAGGTGTAACAATGTAATTATTTTGCTCATTACCTTCGACAAGAAGCTGGTTCACATAGCTTCCGAAATTTGGATCCAGAACAAAAGACCCAAGGGTACTGTTCTGAAGCAGATCGCGTGATTTCAGGACGTAAGAAATATCTGTATCTTTTACGTTATAAAATCGTACGTTGTCAGAAAGAATACTCAGCAGTTCATTAGCGAGGCTGATCTGAGAAATTAACCCTGACGATATAATCTTTTCTTTAATAGCTTCAATAACTTGTTGCTGCCTTCTCGCCCGGGCAAAATCACTTCCCTCTTCATTCGCTGCTTTTCTTGAACGCGCGAATTGCAACGCTGTTTCTCCATCCATTGTCTGCTCACCTTCTTCGAAGGATACGGTAATATATCCAGAATCTGTGTTATTTGGAAATTGATAGTCAGTAAAGCTGCGCTCAACGTTGACAGTTATTCCACCAATTTTATCAATTACATCTTTAAAGGCCTGAAAATTAACCATAACACCATAGTGAAGCGGCAAGCCAGTGAGATCTTCTAAAACTCCTCCCAGTGCTTCAAAAGCTGGATTAATCCCTGAGTCAATATCTTCGTGTAACGCGACTGCTTCGTGAAATACTGAATTTATTTTAGAAGCTCTTGCTATACCATCAAGCTCATAAGAGACATATAGATCTCTAGGGAATGAGATCTGTATCGCCTCGTTCCTTTCATGGTGATAGCTAAAAAGGATTATAGTATCCGTTAAGTATGTAGGGTTATTTGTACGAAAATCAACTCCTGCAAGTAGTATGTTCGTTCGCCCTTCATGCTGTTGAAGGTTCTTTAATGATTCAGGGTCTTTATTGCCGGCGGTAAGTATTGTAGTAGGGTTCCAAGGGTTCACTTGAATACCTGTATCCTGAATTTTTCGTACTTGTGAGTAATATAAACTACCAGCAACTATTCCAAAAATCACGAATAGAATAAGGAAAGCTAATAGTACATGGTGATGAAAAACATATTTCGCGATAATTACCTCCCTGCCAAAAATCCTGATTACTTTGCGTTGTGGTTGCGTGGCCTTGTCTTCTTGTAATGCATTGTGCGAAGTTTTAGATTGCTTTTGTCTCATAACTGCATGTGAAGTGGTGCAAGCCCCTGCCAAACAACTTTCTTCCAGATGATATCAGATCTCCAGGAGTTTTGTAATAAACCTTTTCCCAAATTATTGTTATCGACATTGCAGCGCTCAAAGCTTCCACAAGGTATCAAGACTTCGTTGACATATCGATCATTGCGAATTATCGTCATGAGGCTTATAATCCGTAGGATCAGTAATAAATGCGCTCGTAGCTCAATCGGATAGAGCATCTGTCTTCGGAACAGAGGGTTGGGGGTTCGAGTCCCTCCGAGCGTGCCAATAATCAGGTTAAAATGTAACAGTTAAGCCAGATACTAATTAGTAATCACGTTGATTTTCATTGTGCATTTTACTACAAGTAGTGAGATGAATGCTTGCATTGGATTATAATTTAAAAAAACCACTAATCTAGTTCGAACTTATTGCTTTTTCGACTATAATCCAGTAATGAAAAATGAAATATCAGTCATCATGTACCCGAAAGAATATTTCGGCGCGATGATATATTGGACTATAAAGATCTCTGAATTACAATCAATTACACTTGAAAACGCTATGCTCGATTACTCAGATTTATATGGGAGTTTGACTGAAGAACCATAGGAGAATCGACATAATTCCAGATTATGGAGGTCGTTTATTTCCCGAATTGAAGGAATACGTGATCCAGCTGCAATCACAGAAATAGTCTATGAGGTTTACTTGGCGCAAGATCATAGTAGTTATGCTGCCAAAATAAAGATTACCGAAGAATTAGAAAATATGGGAGATAAAGTAAGTTGCGGTCCGTTGGTTCTAGCTTATGACGAATATAATCAAGAGAGAGACAGCGTCAGAATCCATTATAATCCAACAAGGGAGGAACACAGCTGGCTCTCAACTGATAGATTTCCCAGTTTACAACATGCATTTAAGAAGTCACTTGAATATGCCAGTGAAAGCTATCCTGCAACATATTTCACGAGCTCAACCTGGCTCAACAATGTACCAGATTTTATAAAGCTATTTCCTGATAGTTTTAATAAACAGATGGAAAATAGAGGTGAAGGAAGTTTTCTAGGAATGTGGGGGCAATTTATCAAGTCTAATGGATATGGGAATGAAGAAAGATTAAAAGACTTTATAGCGGAACTAGAAACTGTAAATACTTTCGAGAAAGCAATCGAAGCAATTCCTCTTAAAGTATTGGAAGGCGTTGGATTATTAGATGAATTTTATTCAATGTACGCTATAAAAAAATAGTGCATTGCACGGTAGGGTATGCAGCTCATTTAATAGAGTATTCAAGACAAAACGCCTCATCCATGAAGTGTTAAAGAAAACTCTGTGTCATTCTGTATATTTTGCTCTCTCACATCATTATTAATATTGTACACTATAAAATCGTTTTTAACTCTCCCTTCAAATACTCTTTCACCTGATCCCAGCCTATATCTTCAAGCAAATTAGGTTCAGGCGAAGCGTCCGCGTCTTCAAAGTAAGAAAGAGCCTTAAGGTAATGATACAGATTTGCTTGTGGGTATTTTACCTTGAATTCTTGTACGATCCTTTGTAATCCTTCATATTTCTGAGCAATACAATATAAATCATAAAAGTCTTTTTTTTGACTCCTGTCAGCGATTGCTGTTATCTTCATTAATCCGATATCTAACGGCGAAGCGAGATCAACAGCATAATTTTCAAGTTCTACGAATGTTTGAAGAACCTCATAAGGATAATAAAAAAAGCTAACTTGACAATTGTTGTAATAAAACTTCACAGTACCGGTAGACGTTTCTGTGTTCTCAACTCCCATTCGAGCAAATTGCGCCAGCAACTCAGCAGGATCAAAAGCTTTCTGGCTGAAAAAGTCCAGGTCGTAAGAAATTCGATGGTCATACTGGAGCGCAAGAGCTGTTCCTCCTGCAAGATAAAAACCATATTCCTGCAAGATCCTGGAATACTTCCGGTTTATTTCATCCAGTGCGTCTTTTGTGTTTTGCGGTAATGATCTGAAAGACATATGATTTCTCCTTGAATATCAAGTATATTTTTCCAGAAATGCGCGGTTTTTTCACTAATGAGTCGAGTAGTACACACGCATTGCTCAATTTGTTCTATGGTATACGCTTCCAGTAGCCAACGAACATCCTCCAGAGTTCCTGATTCGAGTATCCGGGCAATTATGAAATTCAGGTGCTTATCTCTATCGAGCGAAACAAGGTCAACATCCCAAAAAAGAGCCTGGTTTTGTAATGGCGAACTGCTCATCTCATTCAAGTATAACACTTCCAGAAAGCAAGAACGACTCTCATTAAATTCTTCACACCAATGGTAATACTCATCACAAACAACACGAAACACTTCCCCACATCCCAAACCTAAAATGGTAAACTTGCTACAATAACTATGCTTCAAATAAAAGAACTTATCAACGAGTACCGCTCAGGTCATTTTATCGAAGAGGTGGAGATTTTTGTTGGTTCGAGGTTAGTAACTCTACTTGAACAAACCTTCAATATTTCTGGTGCTAATAGCGTTAAACTTTTCCCCACTCAAGGCTCGGTTTCGCTGATTTTTGAAACTCAGCTCCCAACAGGCGAAGCCGTAATCCGCTTTATCGAACGGGAAGAACTGTACTGGAATGATGTAGTAGGAATGACTACAGCAAATAAAGCAGGTGTTGCAGTTCCTAAATTACTCCATCATCAATCTATAAGTGATACTTTGTTTATGATGGTTGTAGAAAAAATAAACCTCCCTACACTTCAAAGTCATATCGAAAACAATAAGCATGATACTCAGTGGGCGAGCGTACTCGCTCTAAATATCACAAAACTCCATAAAATGAAGAAAGAAGGCTTTGGTGGATTTCGTTACGGCACATTTGAATCAACAGGCACAAGAGAATACCAGAGAGACAATATATTGGAACATAGGTTAAGTAAGGGTAACCAAGAGTATGTTATCGCCAATCAACTACTAACGGGCGAACAGGTGAAATTAATTGTAAAACGCGTCCAAAACCTGACATTTGATACTCTGAATTCATTCACTCATGGAGACTTTTATACCGGGAATGTCTTTTATGATTCGGCTAAGAACCACACAGTTATATTTGACTTTGCGAGCGCACTTAATGACCCACTGTTTGACCTTGCACGTTTAAGCAGTGATCTGCATGCCAAAGGGCATGACGAACTATGGAACAAGTTTGTCGAGGAGTATGACCACATAATCCCAATTAACCAGGATAGGCTACGAACAATGCAAGCAGTAGTACTTCTAAAGAAGATGATTAATGCACATAAACGAGAGAATTACGAAAGTGCGGAAAGGTTACGAGAAGTGATTGCAGGTACTCTTGCTTAGGTAACTGATTGGTACCCGCTACCTGATTTACCATGACCACCAATACCAATAATGCAAATCCTTCTGCAACCATCGCCCATTGACACATTGTCAATTCTCAATTGATAATTCACCCTAGACTCTCACTCCTCAGCACGTTCCCATAATAATTCAAATAATTGCCGGTGAAAATGATATAATTCGTAGTTTTCTACAATAACACCTACTACTTCGTCTTTAACATCTATCATCGCTACCTTGTTTTCATACATGTATATTTCTGAAGTAAACGAAACATGTTTCGGCAATATTCGTGTTTCCCGTAAATTTCCTGGATCCCGCTCCTTGAGTACACGCCCTTCTTCATTATCAATAACCAACACTCTCTTGTTGTATATTTGTAATAATACTAATCATACACTTATAATGCAAAGCATCGTATATACACAAATAACACAATTATGGATACGCACACTAACAAAATAAACATACTGCTTTTATGTGGTGGTAAGAGTGGAGAGCATGAAGTCTCACTCCTGTCTACCAACTCTGTATACCAGGCTCTGGATAAAGCAAGGTACAATATAACTCTGGTAGGTATCGATAAGCAGGGCATATGGAGGACTGGAGATCCGGATACAATGTTTATGAACGCTTCAGATCCAAAAAACATTACCCTGGCTACTGAAAGCAATGACCTTAAAGAACTCACACTTAAGCCTGGCGAACCTTTGCCAGGCAGTATTGACGTTGTTCTTCCCATACTGCACGGAACCTATGGCGAGGATGGCGCAATGCAAGGATTCCTGGAATTGCTTGATGTCGCGTATGTTGGACCAGGAGTATTAGGTTCCGCGGTCGGCATGGATAAAGATGTCATGAAGCGACTACTCATGCAAGCAGGTATCCCGGTATGTAAATATATCAATGTACGCGAGCATAAGTTAAGCAAACATACAATTAAAGAACTTGAAGAAACTTTAGATTACCCTATGTTTGTGAAACCCGCGAACCTTGGTTCTTCCGTCGGGGTTTCCAAGGCTAAAAATGTAGAAGAACTACACGATGCTGTACAGCACGCGTTTCAATATGACACCAAAGTGGTCATCGAGGAGTTCATACCTTGCAGAGAGCTGGAAGTGGCGGTATTGGGGACACATATCCATCACGAAGCATCCATTGTCGGGGAAGTCAAACCGAGCCACGAATTTTATTCATACGAGTCCAAATATATTGATGAAAAAGGAGCCGAAACTATCATTCCTGCGGATATCCCTGAGGACGTGAGTAATGAAGTGCGCAGGCAGGCTCTTGAAGCATTTAAAGTACTGGAATGTTACGGTATGTCAAGAGTAGACTTCTTTTATTCCGACTCAGGCAAGGTATATCTCAATGAAATAAATACTATTCCCGGGTTTACCAGCATCAGTATGTACCCCAAGCTCTGGGAAGCAAGTGGCCTCCCCTACTCTCAACTTCTTGACAGGCTGATAGATCTGGCACTCCAAAGACAGGATACAAAAGCAAAATTACTACGTGAATTCGAATAAACAATTCAGTAATAATCGCCTTATGACAACGACTCTGTGTAGAACACGTTATTACACAGGCATCAAATCTCCGTGCATTTTTTCCTTACAAACTATGCTACAATCAAGGTGTGGATGAAAAGTCAACAAAGAAACCCTTCCCGGTTTTACCGGTGGTTATAGTTGCTATAGTTGCTGTTATTGCTGTAGCTGGAGCATTTCTTGTACTCGCGAATAATAACGATGACCAGAATGATACTGATAACACAGCACGTACTGAAGAAACCACTACACCGACTCCTACAAGCTCAGAATCTTCCACGGAAAGTACCACACAGGCTCCACAACCGACTACTACCGAAGGTGACTCACCCGCTCCACAAGCGGGGCTCTATATTGAGCACACACCTCAAGTACTTTCAGAACACGAGAATAAGAAAACAGTGTACTTTTTTCACGCTTCATGGTGTCCTTCATGCCAGGCGCTCAACCGGGATATTGAAAATAATGTAACGAACATCCCCGCTGACACAGTAATAATAAAAGTTGACTATGATTCATCAAGTGGCGCTACCCAAGAAGAACTTGACTTAAAATCAAAACATAACGTCAGTTCTCAACATACCCTGGTCCAAGTTAATTCACAAGGGAATGAGATCAAAACCTGGAGCAGTAGCTTTACACTGGATGATGTACTTAAAGAGCTTCAGTAAAACCGCGTATGTATGAACTCATTTTAGCATTTTTTGCTGGTGTATTGACCGTACTCGCTCCATGCGTACTCCCGATTCTACCTATAATTCTGGGGAGTTCAACATCTTCAAAATCCTTACGCCGACCACTCACAATTATTGGCGGTCTTGCAGTATCAATATTTATACTCTCGATTGTACTACTCAGCTTTGGTCAGTTGGCTGACCTCAGGACAGATATTCTGACCAGGATCGCGGGAGTTTTTTTAGCGGTCTATGGGCTATTTCTTGTTTTCCCTTCATTGTGGGACAGCATTTCTATTAAACTGAACCTTCAAAAATCCAGTGACGAGAAACTCCAGACAGCGAGTGCTAAACAAGGTTTCTGGGGGGATTTTCTTGTTGGAGTATCACTTGGTCCGGTATTCAATAGTTGCAGCCCCGTGTATTTCATCCTCATAGTCCCCCTCCTTCAACAAAGCCTTCTTGAAGGAATATGGTTTTTATTCTTCTACATCACAGGGCTCTCACTCATGCTCCTCCTCGTTGCTCTGTTTGGGTATTCTCTTACCAAACGCTTGAAGTGGGCGGTTAACCCGCGCGGAGTATTCCGAAGAGGGGTAGGAGTACTCATGATAATTATTGGAATAATGATTATATTCAGTCTTGAAAAACAACTTGAAGCGTATCTTCTGGAGAATACAGAGTTTTACCTTAACCTCATAGATTTTGAACAAGAACTCATACGGTAAGAACCCCAGTGCTATTCTAGTCTATGAATATGTTTTTCTGTATTGAACATTTTATTCGCTGGTATAATCCCGATAATAAACGCGGAAGGATTGTTGATTTGCACAAATATTCCTCCAGCCTGCTCTCTGTAGAGCATCGGTTCTTCAACGGTTCTGTGTCCGGCGACCCAAAGTGGCTTGCCGGCTTTACCAAGATTTCGCCACGTTTCACAGATATTCCTCTTGAGTTCAGTTTCACCCAACCCGCCGAATTCTTCTCTGTTCTCTGTCCAGGTTAGCATTTCTGCTACATCGCTTTCTTTATTCTGAACTTCTGCTGTATGCAAAATCCTTCCAGGAGCGGAATGACTTGTCACGAAACTATCTCCTTCGGCAATAAGCGGCAAGCAGTCTTCAAATTCCATTACAAGATCAATAAACTCCCTGCCAAAATTCACTTCCAGCCACTCAAGCACCATATGGCTCTGGGGGATCATTCCTTTCACATAGAAGCCCGCAATGCGTCCTCTCACATCATCATGATTCCCTCGAAGTATATGGACATGTCCTGGAAAAGCCGATTTTATATCACAAAGAATCTTTAAGGTCGTAAGTTCGTGTATCATTTCAGGAAGCAGCTCATCTCCCTGTTTTAAAGCTATTC
>JBMCLJ010000029.1:0-14655 GCA_048615375.1 Candidatus Dojkabacteria bacterium
GCTAAACTTGCCACTTTATTAAATCCTTTTTCTTTAACTTCACGAGCTATAGGCCCAAACACCGCTGTACCCAACGGCTCTTTTGATTTACCAATAATCACGACAGCGTTTTCATCAAACTTGATATACGTCCCATCTTTTCTTCTTCGTTCCTTTTTAGTCCTTACGACAACACCGTGAACTTTCTGGTGATCATTGACAGCACCACCAGGGTTTGCTTTTCTGACTACTCCGGAAACTATGTCTCCAACATAGGCAAAGCGTTTTCTGGTTCCTCCAAGAACAGTAATTACCTTAAAAAAACGTGCGCCCGTATTATCTGCAACTTTTACTACTGACTGATTTTGAATCATGATGTTTTAACCTCCACTACTTTCCATCTAATAAGTTTAGAAACAGGTCGGGTTTCCTCAATAACAACCCTGCTGCCAACACTAATCTCATCCTCAGTTTTAGCATAATACTTCTTTGACTTACTAATAATCTTTCCATATTTTGGATGTGGAAACCATCTGGTTACTCGAACAACAATGCCATTTTGCATCTTGTTCGATACAACTTCCCCTTCTAATTTCCTTTTATTGTTTTTATTGTCTGCCATGCTATGCCTTTATTAATCTTTTTTCACGTAATACTGTTTTTATTCTTGCTACAGTCTTCTTTAAATCTCGAGCATTGTTTATATTCTCTGACGTCAACTGTCCTGACTTCAATGCAAGTTTTACCTTAGCCAACTCAGCTAATTGCGCATTGCATTTATCACGTAATTCTTCTTGTGTCAATTGTCTTAATTCGTCCATGTCAGTATTTATCTGGTAATTATTTTAATAGGTACAGGTAATTTTTTTGCTGCCTTGATAAGTGCTGTCGATGCCAGTTCTCTGTTAATTCCACCAATTTCAAAAATTACTCTCCCAGCACGTACATGTGCTACATACTCCTTAAGTGGACCTTTACCACTACCCATTCTTACATTTGCAGGTTTTGAGGTCATTGGCTGGTCAGGAAATATGCGTATCCATAGTTTCCCTGATCTCTTGGTAGTATGCGCGATTACTCTTCTGGCTGCTTCAATTTGATTAGGAGTAATGAATGCATTCTTAAGAGAAATAATTCCTACTTCTCCATACTGCAAATCAATACCCTTTGCGGCTTTACCATTGTCTACCTTTCTCACAAAAGATGTTCTATATTTTGTTTTCTTTGGTGCAATCATATCTTTGTGTTATTTTTGTCATTTGCCTCTCCAACATAAATCCATACCTTGATACCATACATTTTATCAGTTAATACATTTACAACACCATAATCAATTTTAGCACGTACTGAGGTTAGCGGAATCTTACCACCTCGTAATTCGAGTCGTTCAGTACGCGACTGTTTAATAGGACCAATTCCGGCAACTTCAATCCTTGCCCCTCTTGCACCAGACGCCTCTATCTTATCCAGCTGCTGCCTCATTAGAAGCTTGGGCGGCATTCTTCTACTCATACCATCAGCTATAGACTGCGCGACTAAAGGAGCTGACAAATATGGTTGCTTTACCTCATGTACACTTATTTTTACTTTCTCACCAACACCTTTCTCAATCGCTTTTTCCAAAGCATCAACCCCCGTTCCGCCTTTTCCTATAGCGATACCAGGACGCCCAACATGGAGATCTACAGTTACATTATTAGCAGATCGGGAAATAATCACCTTTTCAACACCTGCAGGCTTTGCAATAGTGTTAATGATTGACCTGACCTTAATGTCTTTATGAAGGTACTTTGAAAAATCCTTGCTTTCTGCATACCAATTTGATACAGGACTTTCAGTAGTATTAATTCTAAATATTTTTGGATTCGTCTTCTTAGCCATTTACTTTAATTTAACTGTTAATGTTGAGTATCGTTTTAGCTTGGTATGAGCTCTTCCCCGCGCTTTTCTAAAATATCTTTTATACTTAACAGATTCATCAACTCTAATTTCATCAATTATAAGCTCACTCACATTGACACCTTTCTGAAATGCATTTGATATTGCAGATTTAATACACTTTCTTAAAGATTCAGCACCTTTTTTATTCACATTCTGAAGGTATTCAAGCATTTCTTCTGCATTCTTACCTCGTACCATGTTTGCAATTAACCTTAGCTTTCTAGGCGTATATTGAATTTTTGATAATCGTGCGTACATAATATTTAAATTATTGAGCAACTCTACCCGTTGTACCCATTGCTTTTGCTACCTTACCTTTGGCAGCATGACCCCTGTACGTTCTTGTCAAAACAAACTCTCCTAATTTGTGCCCTACCATATCCTCTGTGATATACACTGGCACATGCCTTCTTCCATCATGCACAGCGATACTGATTCCTACAAATTCAGGTGATATCATCGAATCTCTTGCCCATGTCTTAATAGGTTTTTTATCTTTTGCTTCTTTAGCTTTTACAACTTTATGTAAAAGCTTTTCATCAATATATGGTCCTTTTTTTAGCGATCGAGACATAGTTTATTTTGCTGTAATCTTTCTTCCTTTTCTTGATACTAATATATTTTTTGTATATCTGTGTTTCTTTCTTCGTGTCTTCACTCCGCGAACATTACCATATACATCCTGAACTACATGACCAATTTGCCCTTTTCCTTCACCACCTCCATGAGGATGAGCATTAGGAGGCATTACCATACCACGCACAGTCGGCCTTACACCTTTTCTCCTGTTTCGCCCTGCCTTTCCAATACGCACATTTTTCATATCAGTATTTGAAAGCGCGCCAATTGTCGCATATGATTTCGCATTAATCAATCGTATCTCTTTTGAGGGCATTCTCAGCTGAACCTTATCACCCACTGTACCCATAATTGTTGCAGAATTACCGGCTGAACGTACTAATGAACCACCACTGCCAGGGTTAACCTCAATATTATGAACCTCAGTACCGGCAGGAATTTTTCCAATAGGCATCGAAGATCCCGCTTCGATAGGCGCATCTTCAGATACGATAACCTTTTTTCCTACCTTCACACCTTTTGGTGTGAGATTGTAGCGCTTCAGTCCGTTTTCATATACTACTAGCGAAATAAATACGTTTCGATTCGGATCATATTCAATGCTTGCAATCTTGCCCGGAACATCTCGCACACTCCGTTTAAAGTCTACCATTCGGTATAACTTTTTCACCCCTCCTCCTTTATGCCTTACACTTATCTTACCTTTGCTTCTGCCACTGTTTTTCTTAATGTCCTTAACAAGTGTTTTCTCAGGTGTCTTCCTGGTTACTACCTTACTATTGTCAATCAGAATAGTCCCTCTTTGAGATTGTGTTGTCGGTTTTAAAATCTTTACAGCCACGATTATGCAATATTTTCAAATATATCAAGGGTATTGTCCCCTATCCCAATATACGCTTTCTTCGCGTATCCTCTATTATATTTATCGGAATAAAATTTACCACGATTCCTGGTCGCCTTTCTAAACACAACAGTTTTTATTGACTCCGGTTCTATGCCAAACATTTCCTTAAAGGTATAAAGAATATCTTTCTTAGAGGATTTTACATCTACCAGAAAACTACATACCTTAAGTCTGCTATAGTAGTCAAGTGATTTTTCTGATATTATCGGACGTACAATAACTTGTTTTTTTATCATTTCCTTCATAACGTTATCCTTTCACAAGAGTTTCTAATATATCCTTCAGCCTGGTATCAATAAAAACTGTTTTGTATTTTTTTAGAGAAGAATTACTAAAACTGGCAATATTCGTAAGGTGAACAAAGGGTGAATTTTTTAGAATATGTAGTTTATCCTTATTTTCGGGGGCATACACAAGCAATGATTGAGGAAATTGTTCAAAAAAAGCTCTTCCCGCTTTATCATCTTCTACTTCTATAAATTGTATACTATTCTCTTTGAGTCCATTCCTCAGAGAATCTTTCATCATCACACTCTTATGCTTTTTATTGATGGATATTCGTTTTTGCAAAGGCTTTGCTCCGTGTGCAACACCTCCACCCCGAAAATGAGGTCCTTTTGTTGATCCCTGCCGGGCACGACCAGTTCCTTTTTGCCTGAAAGGCTTTGCAGATGTACCTCGTACTTCTAAACGACCTTTTGACTTTTTTGTACCCTGACATGACGCAAACATCATCTGTCTGGTAAGAAGGATGTCTGCATATTCTGCGTCAAACTCCTGGTTTGATGTGTCAATATTAACCTCTAACTCTGAAGATGAATTATCAAATTTTAGTACTTTTACCTTCATTTGTTCTTCTTGATTTTAACTATTGAGTCATATGCTCCTGGAACTGAGCCTTTTACGCTAATCAACTTATTTTCTGTATCAACAGAGACTACTGGAATGTTTCGTAACGTTACCGTTTCCCCTCCTTTTCTTTTTGCCATTTTCATACCCTTAAAAACCCTTCCCTGTGTAGTTCCCGCGCCAATAGACCCTGGATGCCTCAATCTATCACTTTGTCCATGTGTTTTAGGACCACCTTTAAACCTCCACATCTTCACCACCCCGGCGAATCCTTTTCCTTTGGAAGTTGATTGAAGAGTAACAGTATCTCCTTGTTCAATATCTTCTAACTGTTCAGCTTCGTCAAATGTTTCATACGCTTTTTCCGGCACATTATCTCCGAAAATACCCTTTTCAGGCTTTCGAATCTTTTTCCTGGTTCCGATACAGACAAACTTCTTCGACTTACCTTCCCCTTGCGCGACAAAACATTCTGAATAATCCAAAACAGTAACTGGTATTACATTCGATTTGTCATCAAACGTCTGGGTCATATTTTTTTTCTTAGCCAGTATCATCATCGTGCTTATTTGTTTATGATTTGAATATCAGCAACTATTCCAGCAGGAAGTTCAAGGTAGGTAAGCGCGTCAATGGTTTTTGGAGTAGTATCTGTGATATCAACCAACCTTATTGAAGTCCTTCTTTCAAAAGCTTCCTGTGACCTTTTATCAATATTTGGGGAGGTCAAAACAGTCCATTTTTTGACACGAGTTGGCAAAGGCACAGGCCCGGATACCTTGGCGCCTGTACGTAATGCCGTCTCTATAACTTTTCGAACCGAAGCATCTACCTGACCTGCGTCGAATCCCCTGACTTTTATACGAATAGCTTGCATATTACTTCAACTTATTCAATGATTTTACTTACAACTCCTGCACCTACAGTCTTACCACCTTCACGAATAGCAAAGTTCATCCCTTCTTCCATGGCAACTGGTGCAATAAGAGTAATCTCCATTTGCACACTATCTCCTGGCATTGCCATTTCCCCTTCAAGCAATTTAATTTCGCCAGTCACATCTGTAGTTCTAACATAAAATTGTGGACAGTACCCATTTACAAAAGGAGTATGTCGCCCACCTTCTTCCTTCTTCAGCACATAAACCTGTGCACTGAATTTAGTGTGAGGTGTTATTGATTTTGGCGCAGCTATTACCTGACCTCTCAAGACGTCATCCTTTTCAACACCTCGAAGCAGCACACCAATATTATCACCAGCCTGACCCTGATCAAGTGATTTCTGGAACATCTCTACTCCAGTAACAACTGATTCTTTATCCTTACCAAGACCAATAATACTTACCGCGTCACCAACTTTCACAACACCTCTCTCAACCCTGCCTGTTACAACAGTTCCACGACCTTTAATTGAGAAGACATCTTCAATAGGCAGCAACAACGGCTTATCAAGATCACGTACAGGCGTTGGAATAGTTTCATCAACAGCCTTCATAAGCTCCAGAATCTTTTCAGACCACTCGCCCACCTCTTTTTCTTCAAGCGCCTTCAGCGCAGAACCTCGAACAAACCGAACAGATTCAGGATCAAATTCATATTTTGCAAGAAGCTCTTTCAATTCTTCTTCGACAAGATCGATCATCTCCGCATCGTCTACCATATCGCATTTATTCAAGAATACGACAATTTGTGGCACACCAACCTGTTTCGCAAGGAGTATATGCTCTCGAGTCTGAGGCATAGGCCCGTCTGTCGCCGCCACAACGAGAATAGCACCATCCATCTGCGCAGCACCAGTGATCATATTCTTAATATAGTCTGCGTGTCCGGGACAATCTACGTGTGCATAGTGCCGGTTTTCTGTTTCGTACTCTACGTGAGTGGAATTGATTGTAATACCTCGAGCCTTTTCTTCAGGCGCCTTATCAATCATATCGACTGATCGATCGTCTGCAGTAAAACCAGCCCGGGCAAGCACAGCAAGAATAGCTGCAGTTAAGGTTGTCTTACCATGGTCTACATGACCAATAGTACCGACATTTACATGTGTTTTTGTTCTTTGAAATGTTCCTGCCATTTTCTGTTTTTCTAATTTATAACAAAGTAAATGTAATATAATTTGCTCACTTTGTCGACCACATTAATAAGCCGAGCGTTAAGCCCAGAATCTTCCCAAAAAGACTTGAGGAATATACCTCATAAGGAGCAACTTTGCAAGGCTTCTTGTGATTGATCCTGGTGATTATAGACCATAAATGCATTTATGCCAACATTCCTCATTCCAGCCCACGATACTATACATGATTTCATACATTTGTTTATGAATGAGACATGCGCAGAAGATGACTGGAGATTTGCAATTCATACGGATTTTATATTACTATGTATCAGCCTTGTAAATTGTAAACCTGGATTTCCAGGTGGATTGTATTTTTATGCTCTATAAATATGAAAAACGTGAGGTAAAACCTCCAAAGCCTCGAAGAATACGTGTTAAAAGAAGCCGTGGCAGCCTGGTTTTTACAATGTTTTGTTTTATACTAGGTTTAAGCCTGCTATCTTACGCTGCTTTTCCGTATGCGAAAAATTACGTAATGGCTTTTTCTGAAGAGGACTCCTACTCCAAGTCTCTGTTAACACCAAGCCCTTCGCAGTCAGCATCTCTTGAAACAGGAAATGGAGACGCATTCAATACAGACTACTTAAGTAATGTCAGTAAAAACTTTTCAGCAACAAATAGACTGTTGCACATTAATCAAAGAACGCACCCGGAGTATGCTCACATTAGTGGGCAAATCCTTTTATCCATCCCCAGGCTTGAACTAGTCGACTTACCGATACAGATAAATGTCAACAGTTTCAGTGAAGACGACTATCTACCGGTATTAAAACACTCTCTCGCGCATTTTAAAGGAACTTCTCTACCAGACAAGCCCGGAAACACTTTCATATATGGTCATAGCGCGAATGTTCTTTTAGCCAAGACTGCCCCAAAAAGTCCTGTCTGGGCATTTTCATTCCTGGACAAGCTTGATATCGGGGACGAAATTTTCCTTACTTATAAAGGAAAAGTCTTTACCTACACGATGACAAGAAGTAAATTAGTCAACCCTGATGACATAAGTCCGATTTATACCACATCCAATGATCAGGTGCTTACATTAATGACATGTTGGGTTCCTGGTGTCCAAAAGATTAATGATATCCTCGAACGAGGTGTACACCAGATTTACAACAAAGAAGAATTACGGGAGAAATTGTTGAGCGGACGTAAATTACATCTGAAGCTCGGTATTGATGTGACCGGGCCTATGATTACGTTAGGACATAGTGTTATACAAAGAAAATTAAGGGATTTTCAGGAACTTGGTCATGATATCACGTTAATCATTGGTGATTTTACTACCTTGGTAGGCGACCATTCTGACAAAGTAGATATGAGGGCGGAAGCTGATATTGATGCTATCAGGAAAAACGAACAAACTTATAAAGAACAATTTTTTAAAACAGTACTAAGTCAACAAACCACCATACGCCATAACTCAGAGTGGTTAAGTGGCCTTAACTTTAATGATGTGATTCATCTTGCCAGGCAATTTACTGTCTCCCAAATGCTCGACCGGGAAGCATTTCGGCTAAGATTCGATGCTAACAAACCAATAGGACTTGATGAATTTTTATATCCTTTAATGCAAGGATACGATTCGGTAGCGCTGAACTGCGATGTCGAGTTTGGCGGAACAGATCAGACGTTTAATGTCCTTGCCGGGAGAAAGCTCATGGAAGTATACGGTCAAACTCCTCAAAGTTGTGTAGTAATGCGGTTACTTACCGGAAATGATGGCCGTCCAATGGGCAAGAGTTTAAAAAACTACATTCCTGTTTTGGATTCCGCTCAAAATATGTTTGCCAAGCTCATGTCGATAGTTGACGAAATTATTCCAGAATACTTTGAATTAGTCACCAGGATTCCCCTGGAAGAAGTGCAAGAAATAGAAGAAAAAATTAAACGTGGAGAAAACCCAATGAACTTCAAAAAACAGCTGGCACGGGAAGTAGTGAGTTTTTATCATGGAGAAACCGCAGCGCAGGAAGCAGAAGAACAGTTTCAACGAGTAGTTCAGAATAAAGATTACTCACAGTTAGCAGAAGAACATGAGCTCAAAGAGCCAACGCTCATTCTTGAACTTCTCATCGAGCTTTCATTTGCTTCATCAAGAAACGAAGCAAAACGTCTCATAGACCAAAAAGCTGTTAAGTTTGATGATAAAATCATAAGTAGTTATGACACTGCGATAGATACAGCCGGCTTACTGAAATCAGGAAAACGCAATATCGTACACATTCGTTTCAGATAAATCCACCGAATGTATTTCCATGAAGTACCACGTGCTTTTGATCATCAACAATGGATGATTACTAGTTTGGATTGAGATATTCATAAATATCGTATATCCTTTAAAGCTTATGGGAAATTCGTATTTACCAGAAGAGCAGGAAAAGTTATTACGCGAACTTAATCTGCTAGACACACAGGAAAGGCATGGCATTCTACCCGAACGTAGTAACATAAACTTTCTGCTCATTATTTTTACATGGATAGTTGGAATACTGTACGCCCTGAACCTGCTTGTCGATGGTAGAAGTTCATTTTTGAGCTATGTGCTCATCGCAGCTGGCATACAGTCCTTTACTTTAATCCTTGCGTACAGTAATGCCAGGATTGGATTATACCTATCAGTAGCTGCCGCTGTAGCTATTAACGCTGTTACTGGATATTTTCACCCCAATCTTTCAGAATCTCCTTTTCTTTTCATGCTTATAAATATCCTGACCATTGGTATCGCCGCAAATCAGTTCGGCTGGTCAGGATATACGTTAATTCTTGTACTCGTACTTATGAAACTTGGTGTATTGCTTTTATTCTTTACTGACGAAGCGAATTATGTTGATTTTTTTGTCAATATAACAATGATTTCCATGGTAAGCTATTTACCAGTATTACTGCGTTCTCTGGCAGCCGTTTCCCGCAAGGCAAAGAAGCAGGAAATCCGTGCAGAAATCCTGTCGCTTCAGAACCAGGATTTACTTGCCTCCTGGAAACAACCATACCAGCAAGTCCCCCCCCAACCCACACAATCACCTACTCTCCAGCCTTACTCTACACCCCAATCTTTCTCCCCTGGAATTCAGTAGCTTGAATTATATGATTGAGTACGGTGGCTAAAGTTCACGTACATGATAAAATCATTCATATATGAAAACATTCTCAATTGTAACGTATGGATGCCAGATGAATATTTCTGACTCTGAGAGAGTTGCTGCAGTATGCGAATTAATGGGCTACACACAGGCAAATTCAGATACGCCAGCGGATGTATACATTTTGAATACCTGCTCTATCAGGCAAAAGGCTGAAGACAGGGTTATTGGTATGGGGAAAAAGTATTATAAGCTAAAGAAAGAAAATCCTGGAATCAAGATAGTACTCACTGGATGTATGGCAAAACGAGACCTGCGACAGACTAAAGAAAAGTCTTCCCGATATGAAGCGAGCTACCATGCTCAGCTTAGAAAAAAGATGCCATGGCTGGATTTCATCATTCCGATCAATGAAATCCACACATTACCAACAGTACTCAACGAGGCAGTGACAGAACATATAAGTGAGTACTTTGCGGTAACGCCCTCTTATAACTCAGCCTTTCAAGCGTATATCCCCATCTCTACAGGTTGCAATAAATTCTGTACTTTTTGCATTGTTCCTTTTACGCGAGGAAAAGAAGAGTACAGGTCATTTGAGCAGGTGTATGCCGAGGTTGAGCAGGCAATCGGGCAGGGATTTAAGGAAATCACGTTATTAGGTCAGAATGTTAATTCCTGGAGTGATACCAATACGTTAAGATCACCAATTACCCCATTGCGTTCAAGTACCCAGGGTGGAAACAACAGGGATTTTACGTTTTTAATGGATCAATTGGCATCAATACCCGGAGAATATTGGCTTCGATTTACCAGCTCTCACCCGTACGATATAAACCTGAATCTTATCGATACCATTGCTTCAAGACCTGCTATTGCTAAATCAATTCACTTTGCCTTGCAGTCGGGATCAAATTCAGTACTGAAAAGAATGAATCGCTATTACATCCGGGAAGAGTTCAAGGAAAAAGTAGAGATAATCCGAGAAAAGATACCTGGAGCAGGATTGACGACTGACGTGATTGTGGGTTTCTGCGGAGAAACAGAAAAGGAATTTCAAGATACTGCCAGGCTTTGTGAGGAGCTACGGTTTGACCAAATCTATATCTCAGAATACTCTCAGAGGGAGGGGACGATTGCTTCGAAGTTTTATCCAGATAATGTCCCACGTAAAGTAAAAGCAGAACGTAAGTCTGTACTCGACAATATACTAAAACAAGGTGTAGCCAAAAATAACGAGCAGCTTATTGGCTCTGAACAGAAGGCACTCGTCTATAAAACAAGAAGTAAGAATAAAGCGGGTATCTTTGCAAAAACCACGCATGGAAAAGATGTGCATATAGAACTGCACCCTGAAAAAGGTATGATCGAACCAGGAAGCTTCGTCACAGTACAGGTGACTGGTCACAGTGGCTTTTGTCTTCAAGGCAGACTAGCTTAAGTCACCATACTGGGTATATATTTTTAATTAACGCTCAATATTTTTTACTTTTCAGTTATTTAACTGGTTTTGGCACTGCATACCACCTGGCTTAGTGTCATACAAACTAAACTGCCACAGAACGAGTCCCGCTTTACCCTAGGGAACGAATACTGTCTTCTTACTGGATTTCACAAAGTATGCTTCCATATCACTTACGGTAAAGTCGAGACCAAACTCTTTCATCTTACCATCTCTTCCTTTCGTGTAATTGACACCTCTATATACACCACTGTCCCATCTCGTAACATTCTCAGCCTGGATGCTCGCATCGTTTTTATTCATTGCTTTGAGTAGCTCAAACGCCTTTACTCCGTCTTTGAATTCCGCATGCGTGAATACCTTCTGTTTTTGCTGGCTCTTGCCGGGACCTACTCCGAGAAGTGACCATCCATTCAGTAACTGCATACCAATCGGCTCAGTTGGATATACTCCGGTAATCGTAAACGTACCTTTTGATGTACTTCGAACAAAATATCCCTGATTCGGTTGAATTTTAAAGTCAACTCCGAAGAACTGACCATTTTCTGATGTGTACTCTATCCATTTACCCGCCCATTTTTTAATAGTAATAACTTCAATACCGGAAGCTTGTGCAGCTGCCATAATTTCTTTTGCAGTATAGCTGCTCTCCTCATCTTTGAAGAATGGGAAGTTTAACGCGTTCCATCCATTTATAACATTATACTTTACCGGTTCGCCTTCTTTCATGAGCGTTATAGATTCGTTGGAAATTTCCTGTTCATCAGCATCTTTTATACCATTTCCATTGGTATCCTGGAAGAGACGTACTTTTGAGGGACTTTCTATCACGATGGTTGAACCATCAGGCAGCTCATATTTTCCTGGCTCGATCGTATCCCCGGACTTAACATTGCCTGTCTGTTGAGCTTTTACTTTTGGCGCCAACTCAATCGGGAAACCCTCATTAGGACCTAAGGGTTCTGTAGGCCTAGTACCCGAACCAGTCTCCTGTACCGGAATATTCGTATTGCTTGTACATCGTCCACTTCCATCCTGACTGTACTCTATGTTAGGCGCGTTATCAGGACAACATATTGTTGCGTGACCTTCTGCATTAGTACATTGCACTGTTGCACCATTGAATGCGGGGTTTCCAGGGCAGTATACATTCGGGTTACATGCAGGTAATTCCGACTTTGCTGCACCTTGGGGTGCACAGCTGCCATCACCGTTCGGTGAAGGACCATGTTGAGTATTGTCACAGCAGTACAGGTAGTTAATCCTCATTTGCCCTTCTCCATCTGGCTCCTGGAGTTTACATTGTTGTTTTGACACTCCTGATTTGCGTGGATCTAACGCACCGGAACAGAACCTGCCCGTCGATTTATAATCACAATCTGGGAGTGCAGGATTTTCCGGCACACATCGTTCCGGCGTCTGTCTATCCCCAAGGAACGAAAGCACCTGACCTGCAGGACAAACATAATTCAATCTCCCATCTCCTTTATCACATTTGACCGCTCCAAGGGTGTGTTGACTTGCCGGCACACGTCCATCACACTTTTCGAGTCGGGGTGGTGCTGGAGCATCGATATGATTTGAATTATTCTCAATTATCACGCATCTTTTACCATCATTTCCTCCGCACTTCCCTCCCTGTACTTTGGTTTCTTCCATATACTCTTTTCTTCCAGACTGGTTGTAGAGCGCGTAATTAATGCAGAACCCCTGTCCATCTTCGCACCCGATTATCCTCTCTTCCTGAGGAGGCTGAGTTGGCGCGGGTTGTGGTTCAGGCGTAGGCTGAGGCTCCGGCTGTGCCTGCTGTTGATGAACGCACGCTCCATTATCATATCTGTACCCGGCCTCATCAGAGTTTTTAGCACAATTTATTGCGTTATACCCACCATTTCTCTGAGCTTGATCTGCTGGAACACATCGAAACCATTCATTTGGATTATGCGCAGCCTGCTGACATCCAGGGAAGCTTACCGTAGGTGATTCTTCGCTTCTTGGGGGACGTTGATCGCATGATTTATTTGATGAAATTTCCTCACCCGTACCACATGTTACACCACCTGGCATTCCTGGAGCGGCGGTAATAGCCTGTTCATTCGCTGCTTTTCGAGCATTACAATCATCATATCCTTGTTGTTTTTTACTTGCATATACTTGATGCAGTGTAGTGCACGCTACTTCGATGTCATCTTTATAATGATCAGGATAGAAATCAGGATCGTCTCTCGGGTCTCCCTGGGGAGGCTCTTGCTGCGGAGGATTTGATGAAGGTAAATTCGAGCATTCTGCGGCGTGTACTCGAGCACTCTTAGCGCATTCTGCAGCATCTCGCTCACAATTACCCCATCCGCCTGGAACCTCAGAGACATGATTGAACGGAGCCTGTCCCTCTGGTCTTCGCTGATTCGCGCAACACACCGCGTAATAATCATCCACACTCATGCAGTTATTTCCCCCATTGCCGGAGGGATTTGATGGTGGAGGAGACTCTTTTCTTTCTTCTTTTTTCTCTTCACGTTGGTTGTCTCCTCCATTTGCTGCTTCACACTCCTCAGCATCTTTACAGTTTTGTGAACAGTCAACTCCATCTCCCCATGCTCCCGATCTACATTCATTGCAGGCATTTCTCTGCGCTGAACAATCAGCTGCTTTCGCTTCAGGAACCAAATGCTGAGCCAGGTTTCTCTGAGCGCTACCCGCATAATCATCCTCTACACTTTTAAATTCAAATGTCTCAACTGGAGTTAACGCGTCCAGATCATACACTTCATGGTAATACGCTTCTTTTTGCGTTCTGGCTGTAACTCTGACTTTCGCGGGAATACCATCCACTAACGTAAAATAATCTGAATTATCAAATGTTCGCAGGTTTGCAAGATCAGCTGTATACGATCCATTTGAACCGGTATAGGTAACAATAGACGTAGAACGCTCTCCGTCCGCTGATTCGGCGAATACTTCTACTAAAACATTAGCCAGAGGCTTACCACCATCTTTTACAACCTCACCATACATTGGATCAGGCGTACGAACCTCTTTACTCACCCTGGGAGTTTTCACCTGATAGGTTTCCTCATTGTATTTTGTATTGAGAAATGTTTTGACTTTATAGTAGTAAACGGTATTTGGCTCCAATCCACGCGCTACAAGTACATGGGAATTTCTCGAAATTGGATTGCCTTCATTGGACTCTGCGTCTCGTTCATCAAGGAAGGTTATCGCGTTATTAAACTCAGGATTATCTGCAACTACCAATTCTGACTTTGCCTTCCAGTCGGTAAAGTAACTTACTGTAAACGTATTCGCGCCAAAGGTAGATGCCAGTATCTGTTCCGGTTGACTATTGACCTTCATAAGGAATACAAAACCTCCTCCAAGGATAAACAGTGATGAGAAAATAATTATTAGTAATTTTTTGGTTCCAAGGCTCAGTACTTTCCTTTTGACTGGGGCAAATGACGTTAAAATAGACATAATGTTTACGGTATAACTGTAACAGGATAGAAAAAAAATTAAAATTGAGCAATACGTACGCGTAGTAAATATAGTTGGTTATCACATATCATTTTCACAAATAATGATATAATGCCTTGCTATGAAAATCGCTGTAGGACTATCAGGAGGTGTCGACTCAGCAGTCACTGCAGCGCTTCTCAAAGAAGAAGGGTATGAAGTAATTGGCGTCTTTATGAAGAATTGGTCGGATGACTTTGGTGTGTATGGGGATTGCCTCTGGGAAA
>JBMCLJ010000030.1:0-14220 GCA_048615375.1 Candidatus Dojkabacteria bacterium
GCCTGGTGTGGTAAGTTATTACTGTAGTAGTTGGCCGTTTAAGGGTTTTCCTGATCCCACATATTACGCCGTTGTGCATCATGATGATGGAACAAAGTCGCGTTATGTACATATTCAACGTAGAGGAGCAGCCTGCACGTATTTATAAAAATTTATAGACCGCATCTCTTAAATTTTTTCTCTATGTCATACTTCGAAAATTCCTGGATAATTGGCCGTCCATGAGGGCAGTTGTATGGATTCTTGCAGTGGATTAGATTCTTAATAATTTCTTTGACTTCAACCGGTGATAATTTATCACCAAATCTCACCGCAGTATGGCATGCAAGTGAAGCTGCGACAGTATGCTGTATTTCATGCAAAATGTTTGAAGTGTCGCCATATTCTAGAAGCTCTGATATCAGTAACTTGAAAATTTCCGGAAAATCATCCATTCTCAAAAATTCCGGAGCCTTTGTGCATTTGATTGTATCGTCACCAAATAGTTCAATGTCAAAGCCTAACGCTTCAAAAGCATTTTTAAATTTCATGATTTCAGAACTTTCGTCCCGTTCAATAAGCATTACCTCAGGAAATAAAAGCATTTTGGAAGGAACGGACTTGTTCTCGAGGGATGCCAGGTATTTTTCATAATAAAACCTCTCTGAAGCTGCATGCTGATCGACAATTACCAGGGATTGTCCATTGCTGGTGACGATATACGCATTTAAGAGTTGTGTTGCGTGTTCCAGGTCAAGGTATAGACCTTGATCCTGTTCCCGAGTCCCGTTAGTGTTCTGAGATGCAGTATGTACTTCGTGGTTAAAGAGTAATGCATGTTCAGATGCACGTTTACCTGGGTCGGATACAGGTTTCGTAGTATGCTTTTTTCGGTCTGTTCAGGATAGAGGAATTTTTCAAATTCTCCATGTGGTGTGTTATCCACTGAAGTAGGTTGATACGTTGCTTCAGTTTCGTATACCACATTGGCTTTATTGCTCACAGGCTCTTCATAATGAAGTTTAGCGCGCATTTCACGCCGGGAGTTTTTAAGCAGGGTTGCATTCACTGTTGTGCGAACTTGCATATATATGTTATTCGAAGCTGCAAATCGTACTTCAGTTTTTCTGGGATGGACATTAATATCGACCTTTGCAGGAGGCATTTCAATAAAGAGTACATATGCAGGATATTGTTGTTTCATTAAAAAAGTATCATAACCGTCAATAACTGCTTTTTGTATTATTGTATCTGAAATAGGGCGGTGATTGACAAAAATATACTGGTGAGTACGTCTACTGAAATTATGTCTTGGATGGAGCACGAATCCCGATAAGGTGACTTCGGTACCCTGGTAATGTATTGGTATAAGATCTTCATGCGGAATATGCATTACATTTTCAATTCGTTCGTTTAAGAGAGCCTTCGGGTAATGTTTCCTGACTGAGTCTACTATTACATGAAATGAAATATCCGGGTTAGAAATGATAAATCGATTGAGTACCTCAATAATACTTTTATTTTCAGTAGCTTTTGACTTTAAGAATTTTTTCCTGGCTGGAATGCTCTCAAATAGATTTCGAACTTCAATTCTTGTTCCTTCCTGAAGCGGGGAAGGGGTTATATCACTGAGACTGCCATAGTTGCATGTAATTTTATATCCGGCTTCAGCATCTGCATGTTTGCTTTCAAAATCTACCTCTGCAACCGATCCTACTGACGCTAAGGCTTCTCCTCTGAACCCAAATGAAAGTACATTCAGTAAATCTTCGGTTGTACGCAGTTTGGAAGTAAAGTGTTTGTTAAAAACTGTTGCCAGATCTTCTCTTGCTACACCTGTCCCATTATCAATTACACGGATTAGTTCCAGACCGTACTGTTTAACTGTAATAGATATTTCTGTTGCCTGAGCATCAATACTGTTTTCTACCAGTTCTTTAATGACCGAGGCGGGACGTTCTACGACCTCCCCTGCTGCTATCTGGTTAATAACATCATCTGGTAATTTAGCAATCATACTACTTCTCATATATTATACTGAAGTACTTAATATTTCTACCAGGCAATGAAAGTAGGGTGGGTGAGAGGTTTCTTTATTATGTATATAGTATTATAATCAATCCGGCTTATGACAAGGGAATTACGCAGCGCAACCGAATTAATTAAAAAAGGGAATATTACTGCTCTACCAGGTAAACTCCTGGAGTATGTTATTCGAAGATTTCCTAAACTGAAATCTGAACTGTATGCAAGAAAGGTCGCCAGCGAAATTGACAAACAGGAAAAATCATTACAGGAGGGCAGGGCTGATTTCTCGCAAATAACTATATGTTTTGTACTGAACCAGGCAAATCCGGATTTATTAACTAAATCAATATTCAGTATAAAAAAATTTCTGAAAGAAGTACATGTAGTATTTATTGACATGTCTGGAAATACGCGGGAGATCCAGGAGATTATACGTAATTATCTGCCAAAGGCGGAATTACATGCGTTTCCTCAGTCTGCATCTTTGTTTGATATAACCAGTTTTGTATGCGCCAATGAGACTACACGAGATTATCTCCTGTTTATCAATGAGTTCGCGAAATTTAATCCTATAATCCAGAAACTTAATACCGGTTTGCTGAATACCAATGAAGTGTACTGCCTTGATTTTATCCATACTCGGAAAAGTTTACGTCGGTATTTTATTGGGACGAAAGCGTGGGATTATTATCAGAACCTCCAGTCATTCAAGTCTTTTTTCCCACTTTTCTCAAAAGAGCTTCTATGCAATTCGCGTCTTAATGACATTACCAGTAGAAAGCTGACTGTGCTTCCTGCCGGAATTTCCGTCCAGTTGCTTACAACTGAATTTGACACAAAGAATCTATTCTATAATTACTTCACAAAACAAAATGAAGTCATGGTACTTGAATCAAGGAAGCGGATAAGGGACTACCGTTTCCCGTTTAACGCTAAAGTTTCGATAATAATCTTGACGAAAGACCGGATAGACCTGTTAAGTAAGTGTTTGAGTTCAATAGAGAATAGTTTATACCAGAATTTCGAAGTAATAATAATTGATCATAATTCAAATCAGGAGTCGCAACAGTATTTCAATACCCTGAAATATAAGGTAGTACGGTACGAAGAAGAATTCAATTTCTCCAGGATGAATAATCTTGGTGCTTCCTACGCAAGCGGGGAAGTGCTTTGTTTCCTCAATAATGATACAGAGGTTATAACTAAAAACTGGCTCGAGATTTTAGGTAGCTTTGCGGTACGGGATGATGTAGGAGCTGTCAGTGCAAAGTTGCTTTTTAAGAATAAGCTTGTTCAGCATGCTGGTATTTCTGTGAACAAGGAATTTCCAATAAGCTCCCACATTGCTACCTATGAAAAAAACAATCAAACCTCAAGGGAGTTAAATGTAGTATCTTCCCCAGATGCAGTAACGGGAGCTTGTTTAGTAGTGGACCGGAAAAAGTTCGACCACGTTGGTGGTTTCGATGAAAACTACTCTGTTGTATGGCAGGACATTGATATCTGTTTCAAGTTAGAAAGTTCTGGTTTCATGACTCTTGTTATCCCCTATGCTTCTCTTTACCACCATGAATCGAGTACGCGTAAAGCCCATCCTTCTGATAATGAAAAAAAAGATGATGAATACTTTAAGAAGACATGGATTCAGAAGCCAGCAGCACCAGATTCTCAACCAGTCCGTAAATAGTCATTGGGCCAACCCCTCCAGGTACGGGGGTGATAGCATGCACATGGTCACGCACTGTTAAGAATTCGACATCACCAGCTAATTCTCCTGTAGTTGTTTTGGAGATACCAATGTCAATAACAACTTGTCGATTATGGAAGTATTCTTTTGTGAAGTAGTTGGGGTTTCCTACAGCGGTAATGACAATATCCGAGCGTCTTGTTATCTCGTAAAGATTCTCAGTGCAGGAGTGACAAAGTGTTACTGTTGCATTGCGGTTAGTTAAGGCTATAGCGAGTGGTTTTCCAACAAGGTTGCTTCTTCCAATAATTGTAATGCTGCATGCCATCTTAATCTCGTAATACTCTAGCAAACGGAGAACTCCGAGAGGCGTTGCAGGAAGTAATTGAGACTCTCCAGTAAAAAAGGCGCCAATATTTTTTGAGGTCAGGCAATCCACGTCTTTTTGAGGATGAATGAGATTCAAGAGAGCGCGTTCTTTTTTCTGTAAATGCTCTGGCAGGGGAAGCTGCAGGAGAATGCCTGTAATTTCATTATTGTGATTCAGGTCATAAATAGAGTTTTCCAGTTGTTCTTCGGTGCAATTTTCAGGGAGTTGCGTGTGTACGAATTTCATGCCAAGTGACTCAATTTTTTTCTTTTTCATACGGATGTATGTTGAAGAGGCTGGGTTATCACCAACCTGGATTGCCGAAAGTGTTGGGGGTTTCGGGAGACTCGATATGTTAGTTTGTAATGTTGTAAACAGCTCCTCAGATGCTTTTTTTCCAGAAAGTATCATGAAAAAATAGTAATCTATAATCAAAACTTCGTAAAGTGACGCTTTTCAGGTGAGTGTTAGTGCGATGCCGCCGAGTACCATTGAAAGCAGCATCACAACCACAAAAACGATCCAGAAAAACTTATGGAAAAACTTTTTTGCGTAGTCCTTAGTAAATTTGAATACTTTCTTGTTTCCAATAAATAGCGTCTTTTTATAAATTTTCGGTTTAAGGTTCATTCTTGCTTGACTCACATCTCCAAAAAATATCAGCATGTAGTTATACCATCCCCGAAGGTTATATCAAAGACTATTTGGTTTTGGCAAATAATATTCCATTCACTACCGGGATCATCTGAACCAACACCTAAAATACCTACCAACACGAAAACTATTGCTGCATATGAAGCAATAGCACCTGCAATAGAGCCACCTAATGTCTTGAGAGACTTAATGCCTGATTGGAACTTTTCCTGGTCATCGAATGCTAACATCATAGTAATAGATGATCTTGCAATGCCGAATACGAGGACACATACAACTACTATGTACAGTAATACCATTATGCTGATAAAGAGATCCTCAATATCACTGGCTGACGCACAGGAAACATAAATATTTCCATCAGGTCCAGTAGCGACAATGACAGTTCCCTGCAAGTCTTCAATACTTTGCGAATTATTAACTGAGTCAAGCAGGCTTCTTTTAACAGCATCAGGACAGTCAGAATTTTGTATTGCAGCCCGTACATTTCCTAGATCCTGGGCGGATGCACCTGGAGTAAACATAAGACAAGCGAAAAGTATGAGGAGTACAAGTCGAACAATTTTTAGCATAATAGAGTAATATAATTTCATAGATCCTACGATTTCTGCATCATAATATTTCTTGACATTATAGACAATATTAGTGTATTTTCTCCTATAGATACATTAATTCGTGTATAATGTTTTATTAAAACGCAGCTGGTTACACAAAGCCTTGCCTAAAGCCGGCTTCGTATTAATCGTACTTTTTATTTTTTCATTTTTTGTAAGCACTGGTAATTCAGCGCAAGCTATTCAAGAGTGCCAAACTGAGGAGCAGGCAACTTCGGCTGTTGAATCTAGCGATGCGGCATGTAATTGTGCGCCTACCCAATGCAGATTATCCGCATTCCCTTTGATTCTTGGTAAAGGACAGTATGTATGTGTTAGTCCAGGAACAAGTGTGCAAAGCGCTCCCGATGCATCTACGTTTAAGTATACCGATGTATATTGGTTTCGTAACTATACAGAAGATGAATTGAGACTGAACCGAGATCTCAGGGATGATTTTCCTGCTGTTTACATGGATGAGTTCTCCGCAGAAGTCCAAAGAAGATACATTCCCGCTGGAGCTGTTTGTCAACTGGCTGAGGATAAGTCAGTGGCATATTGGTATAACCCTAATTACTTTGATATTGTTGATGGAGACTCAAACTCGCTCCCTGGGGGGCAATGTATGACTCCAGTCCTTGTGGAGACTGACCTATTTGGTAATAGCGTGCGGGGAACTGATACATTTTTTGGCTGTCTGCCCAATTCAGTCAATGGTGCAGTTGCATTTGCTGTCAGGCTCGCCTCTGGAGTAGCAGGGGGGCTAACAGTTCTAGTCATAATTATTAACCTCATTAAAATGATGGCTTCATCCACGAATCCTGATGCGGTAGCTGCTGCTCGTAAAAAATTGACCAGCGCAATTATAACTTTATTTGGCCTCTTTTTAAGTTTGACACTAATCAGTATACTCGGCCTCCAGATAATCCCACTTGGCGATTATGGAGGTGGCATACTGACCATTTTTACCGGTGGATAATTCTTAACTAATGGCCAAGCTACATAAAGTAAAAAGCATAGTGCGATCAGGAATTCCTTCTTTCAGGGAGATGCAGCTGGTCTTTAAAGTGCTTATACTTGGACTTATAGTGGCTTCGTTTTGGTACTTAGTTCTTTATTCTTCAACAAGCGCAAGCGCAAATAGTGCTCAGCAAGGTGCAATTGATAATAGTAGTGCGGGACGTGGATTGATTACTATGCTTACTACTGCAGCTATGGATGAGGCATATTTTGCTCAGAAGCCGGCTGGACAGGATTGTTTAAGTAATCTTGAGGATAGTGCAGGTGGATTTCAAACGTATAAGGATTCTCCATACTATTGCAAAGGGCAAAGACTGGATACGACCGATGCAGGCGCCTCAGCGCCAGGTGTATACAATCTTGCAAATTACGGACCAACTGGAAGAATGATTAATGGGACAACTGCACTGGTTGACCAGGATATTGCCCATCCTTTAGAATCAGTGAATTACTATGCGAATAGAATACAAGGTAAGACGCACGCCGCTGGCCCTACAACAGGGAGGGAGGTGTTGACCCCAATCTTTTTCTTGTCTCAAACTATGCGAAATCTCGCATATGGCATAGTAATTATTGTACTTGTCCTTTCTTCAATAAGCTTACTTTTAGGATCACTTGGTGGTGGGGATCAGAAATTTACCTTAGTTCAATTACTTATGAATACAGGGGTTACAATCTTTCTGATTACTTTTTTCTACGAGATATCTGCGATCATTTATGACCTAACAGTCAATTACGGGAATGCTCTCGTTGTGTCTGTCATGGAACCGTTTATCAACGCGAGGGCTATCTATGAGCGACTTCAGCCAGGTGGAGATTTAAATATCACAGCGCTTGTTAATACATTTCAATTTATTGGGGTCAGCGAGGGGCTCCGTACCGTTGTTTCTAACGTTACTACTGGTTTGTATCCTACTATCACGCAGACATTCAGTGCTGCTCCCGGAGCCATCCCGGGTGCTGGCCCTTTTTTAAGCTTTATAGGTGGCGGCCTTTCGCTTGGCATAAATTATGTACTATCTAACTTTTTAAATAGTCAGGAAATATTTGACGCTATTATTGCCTGGACTATTTTTTTGATTAATGTAAAGATTTTCTTTAATTTAATAATGGCTTTTGTGACATTTAACTTATATGTTGCATTCGGACCATTGCTTATGCTCCGTGGCATTTACCAGGGCTACGCGCAAATAGGCAATACATTCAAATTGCTATTCGCGTACGCTATGGTTTTCCCGTTCACTTTCCTCTGCATACTGCTGGGGGCAGCTGCGATGAATATTTTCATCCGTGGTGGTGGTAATCCTGACACCGTAGCCCCGATCCCTTTATGTGCCTACGCGCCAGGGGATCCCGCTAATCTGGAACAGGAAGGGTGGCTAGGTGATGGTACAAGTATTGAAGAGCGAGGAGACCTTGGAATGTGGCTTGGAGGAGCATATAATTATGATGATCCTGGTTCATTTAGGAATAGAAATTTGATAAATCAAGACATATTTGATGTCGCTCCAGATGGTTTTATTACGGTGGACGGTCAGGTATATCGTGATTGTAGGTCAAAGCTTTTCCCGGAGCCATGGACGTTTGTGCCTGCACCATTTGGAAATGTAGGCAATTCACTTGTGCAGGTACAGACGACCGATGCGTTGGTTAGGACATTTCTTGGAATTGGGTTTATTATACTTGCAGGTCGTGCACCAAATGTTTTAAAGGAGTTACTTGAAGTTAAAGAGCTGCAGAGTCTTCAGGGATTGGGAAAATCATTCGTTACAGGTTTGAAACCATTTTTGGGGCTCGGAGCAGTAGCCTTGGGCACTACATCAGGCGCTGCGCTAGGTCTCGGGAAAATTGCAGGAAACGCACAGATTGGCGGATTGAAAAAATTCGAAGGGGCTTTTAGTAGGTTCGGAGGGAGATTTCAGTTAAAAGACTCTCAAAGTATTGCAGGACTGGTAGGAAAGTTTAAACAGTCATCCAACCCTAATGCTACCCTGGCAGAAGGATACGGAAAAATGCGGGATGACTTTACGTCTCTTAAAGATAGTTCAGGTAGCCCAATAATGTCTCCGCAAGAGGCTCAGCTTATTGCTGGTTCAAGGGTAGCACAGCAGTTTGAACAATTGACGTCTCATGTAAGCACGATTGGAAACGCGTTTGATTCTGCAGCAGGTTCCTTGAAACTTTTTGACAATATGATACAGACAGCATCCCGGCAGCTTGGCACACTTATCAATCTTTCCTACATTGATGAGTTGTAGTGAATGATATGTCTGACAACCAAAACAAACAAACAAGCAAGCAAAACGGAAGAAAGGATACAAATTTCACCGCAAACCCTCGTCAACAAAGTTCACGGTCTTTCTTAAGGCAGGCTCTCAGCAATGAATCAGGCCAGAGTTTAGAGACGTCGTCAGGATCTCCAGCGTTAAACACTACGCGAGAGAGATACCGGCGGCCTGGCAGTCAAGCGTTAGATGATGGTAATTCTACAGAGAATGAGCAGGATCGGAGTAGCACCGATCAAAGTGATTTGCCTAAACGGGACGTTTCGTTTGAAGAAAACAAACAAAAATATGATCACTTGGAATTGAAGAAAGCTGATGAGACAGGTGTCTTAGATTATTTTGTTGGAGGGGGGAAAAATCAGAGAGTGGTTGAAAGGCTTTTCGATCCAAACCAAAAGGAAGTTGTTGCTGACTCTCAGCGAGCACCGGATGTAGTTCAGAAATATAAAGACTACCATATTGAGAAGGCGATTAAAGAATACATTGAGGTAGAACGGGAGAATGCACCTGAACAAATAATGGATATTGAAGAACGTACACAGGAAATAATTGAGGAAGAGTATGGCATACCCGATAAACCAATTGACACAGTAGCATCAAGAAGTCTTTCAGAAAAGCAAAAAGAAAAAGTACAAGGCTCGGAGAAATCTAACGGGAAAAAAAGTACTGACGTACTTACAAAGATAACTCAACAAACAGAAAAACTATACGAGGAAAAAATATCGGAGACTATTAAAGCTCAAAATACACAAAAAGTACCTCAATCCCCCTCAGCACAGAAAAAGGATCCAGTTCACGCTCAAGATAATAGTAATCAGAGAAGTGATTTGGATGTTCAAGAGGGGGCAGTGGATGGCGAGAGGGCCGAGAGGGCTGAAAGGATAAAAAAAGCAAGAGAAAATTTAAAGCAAAAGTTAAGAGAGCTAGGATCGCATTCAAGTTACGTTTCTTCTGGTGGAAGTGGTTCTAGTGATAATAATTCGTCTCAGAAACAACCGAGAAAATCTCAGAATAATTTTGATTCCTCTTCTCCACGCCAACAACAGCAGTCACCTCAATCTGACACGCAAAGTTCAATATCTTCAGTTGGAGAGAGTCAAGGAGTTGAACAACAGGAATTCCCGCATCAGGAACAACAACAGCAGGAGCAAGAGCAAGAAAAAGGTTTGAAAGATAAGCTGGATGAGGCAAAAAAAGCAAAAGAGGCTGTAGAAGAAATGAAAAAAACCCAACAAGGCGCTAAGGCCGCTCGTGGCGCACAAGCAGCAGGTAATGCGAAAAAAGCGCAAACTGCACAAGCTGGTCTACGTGGATTAGCTGCATTATTTTCCTCTCCGATAGGATGGGTTATTATAGTGATAATTATTATCTTGATTCTGCTCTGCATTGTAATAGCTATAATCATCGTGATAATAGCGAGTGCCAATCCAACTATCACCAAAGAAAATCTGCAAAGCCAGGGGAAAGGGCTGGTTACTTTTATGGGGGTAGGAGAGGTGGATGCGGAGCCGTTCCGGAGGGAGAATTTACGTTCAGGATTAGATGATGCAGTTCTAGTTGAAAAGGATAGTGCGGGTAATGTAAATGCAGTTACTTTTCAGACTGGGTATCGTCTCAATAAGAATTATCGGGAAGATGTAATTGACCTGCCGCTTGATGAAATGAAGCTCCAGATACAAGTACTCGAAGGCATTCCAGCCACTACTGACTTTACCATTGACTTCGAGTATGGAGGTGACGGTGCGGCGATCTCACAAGCAGGAAAAGGTATGTTATGGACGCTTGTATGCCGTAATAATGGGTGTGATGAAGATACTTCAGTAGTCACAATTAGCTTTCAGGAACCGGTAGCTCCGGAAGAAATTGGTCAGATTTTCCGGGTAACTTACGATATGCAGGCAAATTTTAATATTGGTGGCGCAATACGCGACCAGGTGAAATCTGATCTGCCCACAAGAGAGCTATGTATAAATATAGTATCCGGAGAGCAGGTGTATTGTAGCGGGTTTTCCAATCCGTTTTTTGGAGAAGATTACGCTGACAATGCAGGACAGGAAATTTCCGGTGGAGAAGTTGTGAATAATGGTGATATTGTCGATGGGTATATGTGCCCGTTCGTCACCAGCTTTGAAAGTGGTGAAGGAAGGCTTGTATGTACACAGGGGAGGCACGGAGCCTATGGAGCGGTCGATGTTGCATACACAGGTGCAAGTCGATGGTATGATCAAACAGAGGTGCTCTCACCCGTTGATGGCAGAGTCATCTACGCGGAGCACGCAGGGAATGTGCCGCTTTGTGGAGATGCGTTACTCATTGTCGATGATACAACAGGTATTCAGTACTACATTGGACATATTGCTCTTAATGCACAGATGAATCAAAATGTGAATAACTCTTCGATACGTGGAGGACGGGGAACCGGCTTTACAGTGAAACAGGGAGAAAAGCTGGGTACGGTTTTCATGACGGATGAATTTGACCCAAATTACGGTAATAATTTTGTCGAAGGTGGTATGGCAGGCCAGCTTTGCTGGCTTGGGGCGCACCTGCATATGGATAAACGTAATGATGAAGCTGGTACAACTGTATTCGATAATATTGAAAAATCCTGTAAACTACAGGGAAAGGTTACGAACGCGGACAGATGCCGGTAAGCAAAATAGATAAAAAAAAGAATGTCCTGTATATCGTTATTGTCGTATTGGTGATTGTTTTTATGATTGTTGTCATTGCGTTACTTAGAGTTATGCTTCCAGGAGCAAATACTCAAGAATACGTGGAAATGAATATGCCTGATATTGGCGGTAATTATCGGGTTGGTACAGATTTTGTTCTGAGGAATACCTTGGAGATTGACACTGAGCTACAAAATACATTATTTAAGCACTCAGGTACTGTAAACCCTTCCCCGTACCGGCAGGTCGCGCAAAAACTCGCATTAAGCAAGGAGTCTTCAAATGAGTATACAGGCTTATATTTCTGGAATACCCAGGATGAAGATCCATACAGGTATATGAATATTAATGTAAAGACGGGAACTCTTGAACTTCGTTATCGTGGAGGGTTCCATGAAGATACGTTGGATGTAGATGAGGTGTATGCATATATTCAGGATTTTTTTCGTGTAGAGTTGTATGATCTATATCTTGACAAGACTGTAGAAAGCGGTAATACACAGACGTTACTGTTCAAGGCAACGCATGAGGATAAGACAGTGTATACAAAACCAGGGGCTGATACATCCGGCGTAGTGACCTTGATTAATGGAAAAATTACGAGCATAGTTTTGCATGGACTGATGCCCCAGGAATTTGAATCAGTCGGTGAGTTAGAGCCTGTTGAAGAAATTTCTCCATCTTCTATTGCGCGTTTGCAGTATCTGTTATATGTATACCCGGATCAGGCTTCGTCACAGAGCAGTATGGGAGCCGAGGCTATTGCCTCGGGAAGAGTGGATATTAATATGACAGGATATTCTCAAGCACTATTATTTTTTCAGGATAGCGATGCTGGAGAATCATATCTGCTTCCATCCCTTGAAATCACCGGTCGGTATCTCGATGAAAAAAATAATGGAGGCGCCGTTAAGATTATTGTAGTAAATCATATATCCGGAACCGAAACTATCTGATGAGTAAATCGTGGTACAATTTCGCATGACGCCAGCAATGACACAATTCCATGAGGTAAAAAATGACTACCCGGAACATATTGTCCTGTTTCGAATGGGAGATTTTTATGAAACATTTTACGAAGATGCGAGAAAAGCTTCAAATATCCTGAATATCACGCTCACGGCTCGTGATAAAGAAAGAAAAATACCGATGGCAGGAATTCCATTTCATGCCTTGGATGCCTATCTGGAAAAATTAGTTGAAGATGGTCAAAAAGTAGTAATTGTAGAACAGCTTGAAAATCCCGCTGAAGCAAAGGGCGTAGTGAAAAGAGGAGTCGTAAAAATTTGTACTCCTGGTACAACTACATTTGACTCAGCTCCAAGAAAAGCTAAAGCTGCAAATTACCTGGTAGCACTGTATTTTGATAAGTCAAGCTATTTCCTGGCATCTGTTGATATCGTGGAAGGAGTTATATATTCCACGAAGTTTGCTAATCGAGACGATGTAGAGAATAACCTGAAGATAGTACAACCCGCAGAAGTGCTTGTTTCAGAAGATAGTGAATTACTGTGTGATGAAGTAGTTATCTCCTCAGTAAAAACAATAGTACCTGGCTCTTATTTTGAAACATTTGATCATAAAAATGTTCTGCGTGAGGAAATGGAAAATTCGACAGAATTATTCTCACCTGCAATCCAGGCGCTCCTTAACTATCTCTATGAAACCCAGAAAACTGCCTTAGGTCATATCACATGTGTTAAAACCATTGCTGTTGGAGATTCATTTGATTTATCACATTCTACTGTACGCAACCTGGAAGTTATCGAACCACTTCGTGAAGAGGGTCTGTCATTGAGCAGAGTAATTGATAAATGTAAAACCAACGGTGGATCAAAATTATTAAAACAGTGGTTGTTACACCCCCTTTGCAATGAGAAAAGAATAGCAGAGAGACTGGCTTCAGTAGAATGTTTGCTACACATAGGTACTGGTTCAATTGAGCAGTTACAGAGAAACTTGAGCGAATTGCATGATATGTACCGGATTGGCAGTAAGATAGGGCTTTCTTCAGCGAATGCAAGAGATTTGCGGAATTTAGTTGAGTCAGTAAAAGTAACACTTACTCTTAACCGTTCGTTATGCAATTACAAACTCTCTTCACGCTTACATTATATTTCTACAAAGATACATCAGGAGATCGAGAAGATGAAAGAAATTCTTTCTGAGATTGATCAAAAGGTAGCAGACGATCCGCCCTTGTCGATACGTGAAGGTAATTTATTTCGCAGGGGTATAAATAAGGAGCTCGATGAACTGCATGAAATAAAGCATGGCAGTAAACAATGGTTGGTTGAATTTGAACTGGAAGAGAAGCGGCGAAGTTCAATATCTGCTTTGAAAGTTAGGTACAATAAGGTTCTTGGCTACTATATAGAGGTTTCAAAAACACAGTCAGCAAACGTGCCGGACTACTATATCCGGAAGCAAACGCTTGTCAATGCCGAGCGGTATATTACTCCCGAACTCAAGGAAAAAGAAGCTCGGATTCTTGGCGCAGAAGAGCGTATTTCCAAACTTGAATTTGAACTATTTTCTCAGTTGTTACTATGTTCATGTGCGATCATTCCTTCTATTCAACACGTGGCGGGGTTAGTATCAGAACTCGATGTATACCTTTCCCTTACTGAAGTAGCAAAAGCAAACAATTGGGCAAAACCAGTGCTCGTTACCAGCTCGGAACTTTCTATTAAAGATGGCAGGCATCCGGTCATCGAGGAGGTGCTCCGGAAGGAAGGAGAAGTGTTTGTCACTAATGATACTGAAAGTAGCGATGTATGTTCTTTTCATATTCTCACTGGTCCGAACATGGGAGGTAAATCTACCTATTTACGACAAATCGGTTTGAATGTATTACTGGCTCATATTGGTAGTTATGTACCTGCTGCATCGGCACGAATCAGCCTGGTTGACCAAATCTATACTCGGG
>JBMCLJ010000031.1:0-13896 GCA_048615375.1 Candidatus Dojkabacteria bacterium
AACTCTGTAAAACTTTTGCCCAAGTTTACTTAACAGTTCTTTTGGAATTCCTTCACCACTATCTTCTACAGAGAAATAAATGTACTCATCATCAATATCTAATTTTGCTTTAACGTAGCCTTTAAAGGTGTATTTCACTGCATTACTTACAAGATTTGTTACAATTTCTTGAACCTTAGCACTGTCTGAAGTGAATATTGGAACTTTAAATTCAGGTTTTTCGTAAATTAATGACAATCCAGTCTTCAAAGCCATTGGTCTATGGGCATCTATTGCATATTGAATTATATCAACAATATCAACCGGTTGATTCACTATTTCGGCTTTATTATTATCAATTCGAGATGTAGAAAGAGTTGTTTCAACAATGTTTGCTTCCCTTAACAGTGAATCGTTTACCGTATTAACCTTGTCCAGAATATAGTCATAATCAACAATATTCTCCTTTTTCATTAAGTTCACCCTTGACATTAAAAGCTCATTTATATTCTTGGCAACAGTCAATGCAGTTCCTAATTCATGTCCTAGAATGCCAATCATATCTCGCTCTTCTTCATATTTTCTCTGGATTAATTCTTTTTGCTGAGAAATTTCTTTTGTCGCTGATTCGACCTCTTTTTTTAGGGTTTCGCTAAATTCTTTTTGCTTTTGATACAAATCGGCTCTTTGCAAAGAAATACCAAGGATTTGTGTTATCCTCAGTAGGAACTCTATTTCGTATACTGTATAGATCTGATTATCAGATTTTGAGAAAAGTACAAAAAACCTTTTTTTGTCGATAGGAAAAATAGTTTCAATTTCAAGATCAATCAAAATATCGTAAAAGTTGTCATTGATCTCTTGAGATTCTGTCAGATCGACATATCGCCCTTCATGTTTATCCGTCCATTTAAGAATTGGGATAATTTTATGTAAAAAGTTAGGGTTTTTTCCCTTTGAAAGAATTTGTATTAAACTATCCTTTTCCAATTGAAGAATTGTGAACCTTGGCAAATTCATACTTTGATCGAGTAAAGATTGAGTTTTGTTGTATATTGACTCCTGATCAATATCTTTTGATATTTGGTTTTCAAAACTATCAATCAACTTCTTTGTCCTCAAATAATCTGAATTAATATTCCGGTTGAGTAGATTTCTAAATGCTGTTTGTAGTTTTTGAAAGATGAGTATAAACAGTATTGCCTCACCAAAGCCTGAAAGAATTGCAGGTAAAGAATAAATACTTCCCCATAACCTTGTATTTATCTCATATACTAGGAAAAAAGTACCTAGCGGTATTGTAGAAAGAAGTGCAAAAGAAACTACACTACCAATTGCAATATTTAACCTTAAAAAACGATGTTGAGTCACAGCATAGAAAGTAGAACCAACAAATATCATCATTGCCATTGGCCCAAGCGATCTTAGCTCAACTCCAAATACTGGGAATATCAAACTGGAAATGAATGTTAATACTAAAGATGTAATTCCCCCAAATAAAATATATTTTATCTGATGCTTAAAATTTACGTTATTCGATTCAGTGTAAGAAATATAAAGTAATCTAAATGAATAGATAAAAGTAAGAGCAAGAGTAATGCTGTAGAGGAGTTTTAGGTTTCCATCAGTCGATCTCAATATCAGATCTCCTGCAAGCACACTGTCAACTACAAGTCCTGTAAAACTTAAGGGAATCCAGGACATTTGAATAATAATGAATAACCATACCAGCAATTTATTTCTCGGCTGTGAGATTTCATTAATCAGTGTTAAAAAACAAATTGAAATAATTGCAGCTGCAGCAAAACTGGATCGAGTTAAAATAAGATTCCAATAATCAATATTGTAAAAAACCAGAGTGAGTAAATTTGTTACAACCCATGCAAATTGTGAAAAAATCACACTAAAAAGGAGCAATTGTCTTTTATCTGTCCTGGTTTTCTTTTTTAGAATATTTACTCCAAAAGAAAGGGTAAGGGCAGATATGAATACTAATATGACAATTTCAATCTCCATATCTACTTTCTATATAATTTGCAATATTTTTAGCTCCATTACCAAGTTTTCTAATCTTTACAGAGAACTTTAATGCATTAAGTCTGTATTTATTATTTGTTAATAACTCATTTATACCATCAATAATCATCTGATCAAGATTTGGGTTCAGTTTATAATAACTCTCCCTTTTTGAAAATTTAGAAATACTTGTTTTATTTATATTTAGTCCAAGTCCTAATTCTTCAATGCGGTAAGCAAAATAGGATTGATCTATATTGCAAGGTATACAAATTAGAGGTTTAGCATATCTTAATGCTTGCATAATTGTTCCATGAGATCCGGTATTGATTAGAAGATCACATATCTTGCAAGCTTTAAGACCAGGAACAAATTTATAAATCATTGTATTATCATGATTGTATTTGAAGTCTTTGATTTCAAAATTATTTCCTGTCGAGACAAGGAATTTATACGGAAGTTTGCCGATTACCTCAAAAATATGATTATAGAAATCAAGATTGAAAATACTTCCTCCAAAACTTAAGTATATGAGCTTTGAGTCGGGATTTGAAGCGGAACCTATTAAAGCAAATGCTACTGGTTGAACACATCCATTAATAGATGTTATCCCATGACTTCTTTCTGCTCCACAGGCAATACTTGTGGCGACTTCAATACTAACAGAGCCATTATTGGAGTAAATCATAAAATGATAGTTACGATAGTATTGTAAATAAGATCTCCTCTTTCTTTCTAATTTCAGGGATTAAATCAATAGCAGCTGGATTTCCGTTAAATGACCAATAGTTGTACCAATTCTCATCACTGAATAAATACCTTAATGAAAAAATAATAATATTCTCTTTGTCATATTGAGAAAGTTTATTTTTCTTTTCATATCCTTCGATAATTGATTTCAGTTTTTCGTTATAGTCTTCGACACCAGCATTAAAATCCCAGAGTTCTAAAATCAAAACACCAATATCACTAATCAATGGACTCTTCTTTAGCAGTTCAAAATCAATAAAGAAATATTTCTTACCAAAATGAAAAATATTATTTGAATTCAAATCATTATGAACAATCCCTTGTGTGAGCTTCTTATAATCAGGAGTTCGCAATTCATAAAATTGATTTATTTCTGCTAATCTCTCCGGTTTCTGTGCGAGTGGAACTTCGTTTCCCATGAAATCTTTATAGAAGTCAGATTCTTTCAAGCTTGTAAGTTCTAAACCTAATAAAATTCGATGAAATTCACCTAAAGCCTCCCCAAGATGAATAAAATCTTCTTTGCACTTTGGCGATAACTTAACTAGATCATCTTTTATTTGAATTGTAATAATTTTATCCTCGGAAATAACATAAAATTCTCCACTGTTTACTTTAATATAATGAGACGAGCTTAATACATCAGATTCTAGCAAATTAGAAGCGATTTTAATTGCGGTTTTAACCTGTTCAAGCTGTTTCAATGTCTCAATTTTTATTATAAACGATTGACCTTCTTTATTTTTGCCCAGGAAAATATTATTTCTTGCAACATTATCGCCAAAAGGTTCGATACTTAAATTCAAATTAAATTCATTATTAATAATATTTTGTAAATTTTCCATTGCGTTGATTATAGGAGTTGATGAATATAAATTGATCATATCAAATAAAATTAAAATAAGAGCAGCTATTACCTTTATATCTGCATTTTATCAACAAATATCCTGGTTTATTTTCAATTTTTAACAGTGGTGCACTTCGTTTTGGGATCTCCAGTCAACATGGTCACGGTAAAGGTATTCGTGCTGATACTGGAGTGGCGGATAGTTGTGGGAGTTGTTTGGTGTTTTTAGAGGAAAAGAAGTAGTATTGAGAATAAAAGTATAAAGGAACTGATACCGATGAAAAGTACTTTAGATTTGCATGAGCGTAATTTAGCAAACATGGTAGTGAACATTCTAGCATTACCAGAACCAGTAGTGAAGTTACTCTAAATATCTTAAATACAATTGTTATTCCAGCTGAAACATCCCATCCATATAAATCACCCGTTCAGTACCATCGACTAATGTTGCGGTTACTGTGCGGTTGGTTGTGGACATGATGTCGGTGTGTACTACGCTATCATTAAAGCCTAATTCTTCCCATTCAGTTTCTGAAACGCTGGTGACATCACCGCGATAGCTATCTTTGTAAGCCATGCCAAGGGCAATATGAGTATTACCGAATTCGCCTCCAACATTTTCATCATACAAAGTTTCACCCATGAATCTGGTAATCCTGCTGAAACGCTTGTCAGTTAAGCTGAATTCGCCAATTTTATCAGCGTTTTCTGTCGCTATCATATTTTTCAGAACCTCCTCGTTCTTTGTAGCGCTGCTTGAGGTGACTACACCATCTTTAAATTCAAGCGCTATACCTTCAATGAGATTTCCATATCGGTATAATGGTTGGTTGAATCGTATCCTGCCCTCGGTACCACGCCAGTCAGGAGAGACGAACAGTTCGAATGAGGGAATATTTCTACCACTTCCACCAAGCCATTTTCTGTCTTTTCCCACTTTAACCTTAAGGTCGACATCTTCGCCTTCGATATGCAGCCATTCAATCTGTAACTCGTCCAGCTTTGACTTATACGTTTCAATCTGTGACATAATCTCTTTCCATTTTTGTACTGGATCTTCCTCATCCAGGTAGCAGGCGGTGACAATTTCTGCCCAATATTCCTCCAGTGACATATTGACTTCATCTGCCATTGCCTGTGTCCCAAAAAGTCCGAGGGTCCAGGTGAGCTTGCCGCGATCTTCTTTATCACGACGGGCATCCATATAAAACTTGCGGGCTTGAGTAGCCGCCATGATTTTTCTGCTATCTATGCCTTCGAGTTCGTGCTTATCCGATTCTGCCAATATTGAAATAATATGTGTACAATCTGCTACTCTTCCCAGGAGTATGTTCTTTGGTACATACGATACTTGTTCTTCATCCGCCAGCTCTAAAAAGCTCCTTGCAATACCATCAGGTTTATATTCAATAATGGGATGGGCTCCTGCCTTCAAGATAGTTTCCTGAAGGGGCAGGAGGAAAGGTTTGGCACACTCAGGGACTGAAACGAATACGACATCACCTTCTTGAACGCCTTCACCGCTCCATAGAGCAAAATTAACTAAAACATCAGCATATTTTTCGAGTATTTTCTGGTCTGGCATAGGTAATTATAACTTATGAACAGTAAAAGTAATCTGGTGCTTTTTACAGCTATGTTCTGCTTTGTTTCTGTCACCAATAATTACTATGGATTTTTCCTTATCCGCTGCTTTTTTGAGCATCATACCAAGTTGTTGTAATTCTTCAACAGTGCATGAGAGCACATCGTCACGCCACGCCTGTCTTATTTCATCTGTGTATCCGGTCAGGTACCAGTCCATCGCTGCCCAGCCTTTCTCGTAAGGCAGTAACAATGAATCAAGCGAGCCGACTGTACTAATCACAGCTCCTTCTATCTCTTTTTTTGAAAACTGCCTGGTAGCAAGGTATTCTGGTAGTTCACGATATACCGTGATAGTCTGGCAGGTATTTGGATCCCGATAGGATACTGTCATGAAGGTATTATTTCGCAGGTCAAACTTTGCCCAGGCTCCATATGCTCCGCCTTGCATGCGTACTCTATTCCACATATAGTCTCCGCAGAGGAGCACGTTTGCTACATAGCATGTTCCGGGGTTATCGGGCCTTTCTATAGTATAACATTCACCAACATAATTGACTGATGAAGGCATAGCAAAAAACTCATAAGCTACTCCTCGCGGATACCTGGTAATGACAGTTCCATTTGTTTTGGATGCAAGTGTACCAAGCATCCTGGTAATTATATCTTTTACTGTCGGAAGAAATGTTTTTGTAGCAGTTATATTAACTACTACGTTTTCGCCATTGATGAGTTTTTTATGAAGTGTTGTGAGCTTTTCTACGAAATCCTCACCTTGTGTATCGTAGCAAGCAATGAGGTCTTTGAGCTGTTTGTAGAATGTGATACCTGAGGTATGTTCAGTAATGAAGGAAGACGCTGAAAAATGTGCGGTCATTCTCCTCATAGTAAACTTATGGCCTTCGCTGATAAGTTGTGGTTCAAGTTTGAGTACCATTTCTTTCAGGACTTGTTTAATCCTGGCGGTGTCGCTCAGGTCTACTCCATTCAGAATTGTTGTCAGGGTATCAAGCGCTTTATCCACGTTCTCTTCCAGAAGTGTGAGAGTTATAAAAAATTTTGAAACTTCCTTTGATTCGTTTTCCAGCGTTGAGGTGGTGTATATTTTTGTATCAAGTGCACCTGTGTACGTATCCATTGCTAATGCAACCTGGTCGTGCGGCATCGCCTTCGTTCCCAGCTTCTGATAGCACTTCCCGAGCACATTCAGGCAAAACAGTAATTCGTCATCGATCTCACTCAAATCAAATCCAAAATCCAGGTATACGACTCCGTTCGTGTTGGTGGGGTGGCTGATGAATGTGTTTTTGCCCGCGTGTTCTATTTCTGTAGGGACATGCATTGTTTCTTTTGGTATATCCTGCAGAGCGAGCTGAGGAATTGCGTTGCGGGCTTCTTCGCTATCAGGGGTTTGTTGCCATTGTTTGAGCTGTTCTGCTGCAGAAGATATTTCGTCCAGTTGTTGTTCGGATAACTCATTTTTAATTCTTTTGAGATTATTTTGTTCAATTTCGTCACGCTTCTGTGTGAATTCAGGATCCGGAGTTATACGTATGACTGCTTTTTTTGTAGTGTTAAGAAGATACCTCTTTATGAGATTTTCAAAAAAAGGTTCTCCCTCCGCTATTTTATTTCTGATGTGTTTTATCTCTTTCTCAAATGACAGTGCCTCAAACGGATCTCTTCCATAATTCCACTCTGAGAACACCCATCGTAATAGTTTAATTTCCTGTGGGTATCTTTCATTATCCTGTGCAATTTCTCTTTTGGTAAACTCCACCTTATTTATCCCCGCCTCAACCAGCTCAAGAGCAATTCCCCTGGATTGTTTGGTAAGTGTATCCATAATTACCCGCTCTACTTTTTCCATTTCTTCCCGTTGGACTCCCTTTAAACCAATTACGAACAGAGGGTTTTTCAGCTCGGTAAGGTAGCAGGCTCCTGTTGGATTACCGTGTATTTCAAGAAGACTCTCGCCCAACTCAGTATCAAGCAATGCCTTTCGCAAAGGTGAAGCCGAAGATCTGATCAAAATATAGTCCAGTATCTCGAGTCCGATCTGATCCAGGCGGTCAGGTTCGCCAAGATTCCAGGTCGATACCGCTATGCACCTGGCTCCTTCTGCTTCATCTCCAAGATAGTTCTTATTCATAATTACTGGATTTGTAAAAGCTTCTTGTTGAGGAATCGCAGTATCAAGTGCCAACGGCTCAAACTCTTTTAAGTATGCGTCAATCCTGTAGAGCTTATCGTTAATATCAACATTTCCGGCAATAATAAACTGTGCATTTGAAGGATGATAGAATGTTTTGTGGAAAGAAAGAAACTCATCATAAGTAAGATGAGGAATATCAAGCGGGTCTCCACCAGAGTTAACAGTGTACACGGGTATATCAGGATAACCTGCTTGAATAACATATTCTTCAAGTACGTTTTCCGGGTCTGAAAAGGCACCTTTCATTTCATTAAACACAACCCCCTTGTAAAACAGGCGTCCGTCTTCTCCGATCTCATAATGCCAGCCTTCCTGTTTGAAAACTTTTTCGTCAAGACCAGGGTAAAATACCGTGTCCAGGTACACATCCATAATATTATCAAAATCCTTATCGTTTTTGGTCGTAAAGGGATACACTGTTTTATCCGACCAGGTGAACGCGTTAAGGAATGTATGTAAAGAGGTCTTTAATAATGTTGCAAATGGGTCTTTTAGAGGATACTTTCTTGAGCCACACAATACCGAATGTTCCAGGATATGTGCAACACCAGTTGAATCGTGTGGTAATGTTTTAAATCCTACGGAAAAAAGCTTGTTCTCATTATTGCTCTTGAGGAAGAATATTTCTGCACCTGTCTTGTTATGTTTATATAAAGTAGCTTCTATATCGTACTCAGATATCAGTTGTTTGTGTTTTATAGTAAAGGCGGTCGCTGCATCAGTCATGCTTTGATTGTAGCATCTTGCTTGCTCTATGCAATTTGTTCAAGCTTCTTATCGTTAAAAGCTATTGGTATATAGCCTTTTGAGCATGTTTCTGGGATAATGACCTCCAGGAGTATTTGAGTTATATGGAGAAGCAGTCTAAAAAACGTTTGACTATTATTGCAATAATAGCTGGTTCTTTTGGGGTGTTTTCAGCAGCTATCAGTTTTTTTATACGACGGGAAAAGAAACTGGTCATGCACAACGGGAAGAAAAAAATGCTTTATCCCCAGGATCTGATGTTGGAAAAAACGATACTTCAGCTGATACCAGGCTTTATATCGCCGAATTATATTTCACTGTTGAGGATTGCTATGACCCCGCTTGCAGCGATACTAATCGCAAATGGTACGAATTTGTGGATACCGCTTATTGTGTATTTATTTATTTCATTCACAGACATGCTTGATGGGGCGATGGCCAGGACGCAGGATAAAATTTCTGACATGGGAAAGGTGCTTGATCCTGTCGCAGACAAATTACTTTTTGTCTTCAGCGCTTTATTCCTACTACCGAGATTTGGTTATGAAGAACTTCTTTTGGTACTCATTGGGCTTGAGGCTTTCACTATAGTCATATCAGCGATGATCTTTAGAAAAGTTAAGGTGGTAGCATCCAATATGTTTGGTAAAATTAAAATGAATCTGCAGGTACTCGGTATAGCTATGTTGATTGTCGCGAACTATACAACGCTTGAGGGCATTGATCTTGCATTATACGGAAAATGGGTGCTGTACGCTTCTATTGTTTTTTACTTTTTTTCTTTAGTGTATGTTGTTATTTATAATGTACGATTTAAAAAAGGGGAGGATTAATATTGTTGCTACAAGGCACTATTCTGTAAAGATACCATTTTCGGATAAACCAGCACATCATGCAAACTACGGGAATAATTGTAAGAAAAGTAAATTACGGTGAAAGCGATGTGATTTTTACTCTGTACACTGCAGAGGGAGACTTGCCAGGTTTCTTTGGCAGGGGGGCTAAAAAACTAAAAAGTCGTTATTCCGGCGTAGTTCAGCTTGGTTATGTTGTGAGTGTTACCTATAATAAAGGTCGTGCGCTTAACTATCCTCAGGAAATTTATCTCGATAAAAGATATGTGTGGGACTTTTACGCGAAATCATCCGGACATATGAATTTCTACACTGACTGCATTCTGATCGTTCGCGAGATTGGCAAAGATATGAGCGATCCGCATTTATATGACTCATTTCTTGAGGCAATGACAAAAGCCCAGCAAGGTAACCAGAATCTCCAAGACGTATATACTGAATTTTTAAATAAAGTGCTGCATAGTATAGGTAAAGAAACAGAGCTACGTTGCCAGTCAACAGGAAAAATTATATCTGCACCGGAATGCTACTACTCACTTTCTTCAAACGCAATATTTGATTCCGACACTACGTCTGAGACTGTAAATCTGGAAAGGGTTGCAATTGATAACATGTTTATTAAATTATACTATCAGAGATTGCTTCAGGCAGAATTACCGCCCCGCAGCAAGCTCACATATTGAAAACCATTTGTTGTTTTTGAATTTTTGCGTATAATACCCAAGAATGAGAAAACTTCTAGTACATATAGGATTTATTCTGCTCGTTGGTATTAGCGTTGCGTACGTACTACCTTCAGAAAACTTTTCATTTGACAATTCGTTCTATTATTTCAACAATCTCCCTAGTCCAGTTGATAAGTCAGAACGTAATGTTAATATCCAGATTCCCGGAGTAACACCGACGTACGCCTACTCAGTAATCTCAAAGTCTGAGGTTGAGAATGACGCTGAATGGAACAAACTGGTCGCGGAAGATAGGAAGACGCTTGAGAGAAGGGTAGAATCATTTGTAGGAAATAATTACGAGCTTCAGGTGACCCGGCATGAGAATAAGGCGAAATTTGAAATTTTTCTGCTTGATTCGCTTGGCCCGAATACTGATGTCCTTACCTCTACCAACTCAACATTTTCCGTGAGTGTAGTAGAAACTGCAAGTGCTACGATTGAGGGGCAGGAAACGCCTTCAGAACCAGAACAAACAGAAATTGATCTGCAGCGGTCTGACTTTGGTGCGGCAGAAATTATTCCCATAGAAGACCAGCAAAACCCGGGACAAGTTAACTTTCAGGTTAGGTTGCCAGTAGGTATTGTAGGACCTTCAAAAATTGACTTAATGAATCAGAATATTTTTAGCCAGCTTACTATATTTACAGGTGATCAGGAATTTGATGGACAATTCCAGTCAAATCAACAAACCTCAAGAACAGTGAATTACCTGGTGTTAGGCCCTTTCCAAAACCCTGATCAAGCCGCGGCTGTAGCAACTTTCCTTAACACCGGGTCATATCAACTTGGCTATGAACTTACTGAGACTCGTCTTGAGACAAGAGGATACGGATATTTCTACCTGCTTGCGGTCATAGTCATTGTATTCCTGTTATGTGTCATGTATCGTGTACTTGTCCTTAAAGAACGAGTTCTTTATACCGTGTCAATTCTTCTTGGCTCTCTCGCAGTGATTGTCGCAGCTACCAAGCTCCTGAGTATTGATATCACACTTGGGTACATATTGATCTTAACGATTGTGGCGGTGTTTGGTCTCTTAAAGGTCAAAAACATTTATTTCATAACCCTGGGAATCATACTGTTTACGCTCAAACTACTAGGTTATCTGTATTTCTTCAGTGTCAGCTGGCCAGCTCTTACATTTTTATTCGTAGCTTCACTAGTACTTTGGAGTATAAAATATGTCAAAAATTAGCAAAATTACATCAAAAATCACTGACTTGCCTAAGCAAATATGGTCAAGTCAAACACGGAGATTTAACCTCTTTGTATTCTTGAGCATTCTTGTTCTCTCGCTTCTCGTGATACTACCGTCAATTATTTTTGCAACAATATACTATGCTCTTGTTTTTCTGCAGGCGAACGTTTTGCATGTTATCGTACTTAGTATTGCCGGGTTAAGCGTTTTTTATCTCAGTTACCAGACATTCGTCAAGAAGAGTCCAGGTTACGCAGTCACCTCCGCCTACGTTGTGCTTCTTGCGCTCTACATGTTTAGCGTTATCAGTGTAAGCTCACTGCTTCAATTCCTTGCAGGAGAGCCGGTTTTCAGTATTTCTAATTATATCGTTATATATTTTGTTTTAATTCTCACCAGTATTGTCATTTCGCGTTATGATATCCGGATCGTAACTGGTGTGAAACAACTGTATCTGGTTTGCACTGATCATATCAGATCGAATATCGGAATATGGCTTGCGCTCAGTATGGTAATTGCCATATTAGGATTTCAAAACCAGATATACCTGTATGGTATTGTTGTAGTATGGAGCATGGTAATCAGCTACTTGATAAAAGTACTGCTATCCAACCTCAGAAAATAAACAAAGCTATGTCAAAAATCATAATTAATGGCGGAAAGCCTCTGCAGGGAACAGTCCGCCCTGTCGCTAACAAAAACTCAATTGTCGCTATGCTGCCTGCTACAATGTTAACCGACGAAGATGTCATTATTCACAACGTTCCGATGAGTACAGATGTACGTTCAATGTGTGCACTCATCAAAAAACTTGGAGCTGAAGTTGAATTTTTAAATGAAGGAGAAACTTTACGTATTAACTGCAAGAACGTTAACTCCTGGGAACTCGACCCAGAGCTTTCACAGGGTATCAAAGCCTCTGTTATGTTCATGGGGCCTCTGCTGACACGCTTTGGGAAAGCTTCAATGCCTATACCTGGAGGGTGTAAGTTAGGCACCCGACCGTTGGATAGTTTTATTGATAATATGGTTCAATTAGGAGCCAAATATCGACGTGAAAAGGGGTATTTTCTAGAAGCAGATAAGCTTGAGGGAAAAGAAGTCTGGTCCTGGTTTCCATCTGTGACCGGGACGGAAAATCTGGTACTTATGGCAACTAGAATTCCCGGGAAGACAGTTATATACAACGCTGCCTGTGAGCCGCATGTTCAGGAGCTTTGTGAACTATTGGTTCAAATGGGTGCTAATATAAGCGGTATTGGCTCAAATAAGCTCATTATTGAAGGAGTAGAGCACCTTTCAGGTACGGAATATACTGTTCTTTCAGATCATCTCGATGTTGGTGGTTTTATTGCCAGCTCAGTCATGACTGGTGGTGAGGTTACTATAGAAAAAGCCGTTATACGGCACATGGGATTGATTTTACAGGTATATGAAAAGCTTGGTATACGGGTTGAAGTTGATAAAGTACATGATACGATTCATATACCAAAAGAGCAGAATCTTACTATTGAAAAGACTGTCCGGGGGGATGTGTTTGATTTTAAGTCATTTGCCTGGCCACTATTGCCACCCGATCTGGTTCATGTCGCGGTGGTGCTTGCGTTGTACGCTAATGGCAGTGCGATATTCCATAATTCCTTCTATGAATATGGTTTCTTCTTTATAGAAGAGCTCGCGAAGATGAAAGGGACAGTTATTATGGCAGATCCGCACAGAATTATTACTTTCGGACCTACCAGATTCCAATCAGCAAATTTAATTGCACCGAATATTATTCAGGCAGCTTACGCCTTGTTGCTGTGTTGTCTAAGCGCTGAAGGAAAAAGTACATTGAATAATGCTGAACCTCTGTTTAGAAGATTTTCTGACCTTATTGACCAGTTTTCGAGCCTCGGAGCAGATATTGTGAAAGAAGATTAAGCGATGGGATGCATATTGACAGCCTATGTTTTATTTTTAGGCAGGTTGTGCTACACTTAGGTTGTTATGAAATCAATAAATAAAGTAATCATGATCGGGAACCTGGTAGCCAATCCCGAAGTGGTTCAAATCAATGAAAATACCGATGTAGCAAAATTTACCATCGCGGTAAATGAAAGCTACAAAAAGCAGGATGGATCAACTCAGGAGATCACAACCTATCTTGATTGCGAAGCGTGGGGTGGACTTTCGAAAGTTGTTTCAAACTATTTAAAAAAAGGTTCAAGGGTATATGTTGAAGGAGCACTTCGTTCCGATACCTGGACTGATGCTGATTCAGGTAAACAGAGAACCAAGATGAAAATGCGATTAGCTGACATGCTCATGTTAGATACACGAGGGGGAGGAAATGCATCTGGAGGTGATGTTGGTAGTTCTGGAAGTTCAGAATCGCCTGTTAATCGTGTGAACGATGAAGAGTTACCATTCTGATCTAATTCAAAAATGAAATGGAGGATACAGTTTTTCATAAAATCATAAGAAAAGAAATTCCCGCCACGATTAGATATGAAGATGAGCATGTACTCGCATTTAACGATATTAATCCCCAGGGCAAAACACATGTTCTCCTTATTCCAAAGGTGCATATTACAGATCTAGAGGATGCTGTAACAAGCGATGAAAAGATGCGGGCATTGAATCATCTGATAAAAGCCCTGCCTGGCATTGCGCGCGAAACAGGTGTAACACAAGGATACACTGTTCAAACAAATGTAGGGGATTATCAGGAGGTCCCGTATCTACATTTTCATATCATTTCAAAATACTAAAGAATCGTGCGGTGATGGTAGGGAACAACAATTATTGTTCCCTATGTCTAGTCAGTTAATCAGATTTGTACTTTTTATGGTGCAACAACTAAGTTGACGATCTTACCTGGTACGTAAATGAATTTCTTAATCTCTTTGCCTGAGGTCCATTTTTGGATAGCATCCTGCGTGAGGACTTTTTCTTTAACTTGCGCTTCAGGTTCGTCTGCAGCGAGTTCAATTTCT
>JBMCLJ010000032.1:0-13527 GCA_048615375.1 Candidatus Dojkabacteria bacterium
ACAGCTTCTTCTACGACATATTGAATTACCGGTTTGTCAACCACGGGAAGCATTTCTTTTGGCATAGCTTTGGTCTGAGGCAGGAACCTTGTGCCAAATCCGGCTGCAGGTATAATTACTTTTTTTACTCGTTTTGATCTGACCATAATTACAAGGATATATTGTAGGCGGTTTAGCATAGAAAGACAAACAACAACTTCTCAATGACTCAGATTTTGTTGTATAATGAAAACAAGAGAAAGTTAAACTATGGAAATTCCGCCACCCCAACATCCAGTCACTCACGATCAAAATGTATATTCCGGCGTACCTGGGCAGAATGACTCAAAAGACACCATGGCTTTGATTTCATTAATTCTCTGCCTTATATCTATTCCATTTTTTTTCATTTCGGGATGTCTGTCATTCCCCCTTGTAGTAACCGCGTTAATTCTCGGGTATCTTGGTCTGCAATCAACAAAGAACCGGGGCATGGCAATGGCAGGTCTTATTATCTCAATAGTACTCTGTGTATTGTATCTCATTTTATTCCTTTGTGTAGCAAGTTTTTTTGGGCTAATGTTTATAAGTGGTGTATAGCGGCAAGCACACAAATATTGCACAATCAAGTACACATAATGCATTCGCATTGGTTTTGCGTTACAATACCCTGCAATGAATGAGATCGTTTATATACTAATTGGCGCCATCGTGCTCGGCTATGCAGGTACTTTTATGTATGTTTTATTCAGAATCCACTTTGGATTGCGGCATAGCTCCAGCGTTGATGCGGAAGCGATCCAGGCGTTTGGGAAAAAGGTTGAAGAGGTACCTTTGCAGACACGGGATAAGGTTGATTTTGAAGGTTGGTATATTCAAGCAAAAAAGCCAAAAGCTGCTATAGTCCTTGTTCATGGTTTTACCCTTGATTCTAAAACTGGAGGCGTAACAACTATGATTCCTCACGCTCAATTCCTGGTAGAGAGCGGGTATTCTGTATTGATAATTAATTTGCGTTCATTTACTGGTTCTCGACATAAGAAAGTTTATCTTGGAACGCGGGAATGGCGTGAAGTGCAGTCCGGCTATGAATTTTTAAAGGAGCAGGAGTCACTGAAACATAAAAAAATTGGTTTATACGGAGTATCAATGGGTGCTGCAAGTGTGCTCGTGGCATCCGGATCCTTAAGGATTGGTGACTTTGTAATCGCTACGGTGCCTTTTTTGAATCCAGTCTCGTTGATTATACATTACGCGAAGTTTAAGCGTATTAAAAAATTCTTCTTTAAGCCACTCGTCAGGCTCGCTTTAGTTATTGAGCTGGGTATCGGGTATGGTAAAAATACTCCAGGAACCGTAGCGAAACAGATCCAGGCACCCGTATTCATCACAGGAGCGAGGAAAGATTATATTGTAAATACACAGGATGCTATACAGATTTATCAGGATATAGAATCGGAAAAAGAAATCTGGCTCGCGGACGCTACACACGATACTCTCGGCGACCAGCCCCATGAGTTAAAGTCAAGGGTTTTAAAGTTTATACATTATAAAGTATAGTCTATACGTATGGAACATTGGAAATTTATTCTAATTGGAATTACCGGTGATCTGGCTCAACGCAAAATTCTTCCTGCGGTAAGCCAGTTTGCTTCACGTTTCAAAGACCAGGTACGTGTCGAACTCCTCGGATATTCAAGAAGCATCCCGGATACCAGACAAATTAACTCTATACTTGATTTACATTCAGAGGAGGATACTCACGTTCTTGCCAATATTCAGTACCAACAGGGAAGTTACGAGGATCCTGGCTTCTTTATCGATGTCATGAATTCACTGAAAGATAATGAACGAACTGTAGTATACTTTGCTGTCCCTCCTCATGTATTTCTGACACTGTTACAGACCTTTTGTCCGTATGGTGAGGACAGAATTGATATTATCATCGAAAAACCCTTTGGAAGAGATCTGCAGGAAGCCAGAGCAATGCTTAAAAAGATTACATCCTGTGGACTTGAAGAAGAAGTACACTTCTGTGATCATTACCTGTTTAAAGATACCGCGAGAATTCGTAACCTTCCACTGGCTGAAACATTAGAGCACAATTACAGCCTGCGGTACCAGGATATTACTTCAATTCGTGTACAGGCTTTGGAGAGCCTGGATGTACAGGATCGAGGAGGGTATTACGACACTGTTGGAGCTTTAAAAGATATGCTTCCAGCTCACCTTTTTTCTATGGCGAGTTCTTTGCTTATGAAACTTACTCATGGTAATCCCTCTGTTGCTGCATTCTTTAAAAATATTGAAGTAACTGATCTCTCATTAGGTCAATATCACGAGTATACGTCAGATATTGGTGTAGAAACATCTACTACGGATACCTATTTTTCTGTCGAAGGGAAGAATGGATTTCATGTGTATTTCGAATCAGGGAAGAAGCTGGCGGGTAAATGTACCGGGATTCGTGTCGAATTTAGTAATGATTTTTCACTAAAGTGGAATATAGCTCCCAGGGGAATGCTTGAAGTACTGGAAGGTAATAGAGTCGTCACAAGCTGGAATCTCAACAATGGCAATACGCTTGATCATACGAATATGTTTGAAGATATTCTACGGCGAACAGATGACAGGTTTGTTGATAATGAAAGCGCTCTTGAGGGATGGAAGTTTTATGAAAAAGTAGTGGCATATCAAAAGAAGCGTGCTATTGTCCCTCAGATATACTAGTACTGCACGTAAAAAACCTGCATAGAGATATGTGCTCTATGCAGGTTAATTAAGTGTGTTCAGGTATTACAGAAATTTTTTAGTATACCAGGGATTCCAGCCCTGTTCATTAAAGATTTGCTTTGCTACTCGCATGTTGGTTTCCAGATCAAGAAGTGCACTGCAATTGCCGCCTACTCTATGTCCCTGCCATCGGCAGTTTATCTGGAATAATCCATAATCCCCGGTACGGGAAATAACTCCTGTTCTGAAACTTGATTCGTACTTCGCAATAATCAAGGCGTTATTACACTGTGAACCAAATACTTCACAGATTCGTTTCTTGATGTATGCTGGTGCTGCTACAGTAACAGGTTTTCTTACAACCGGTTTAGTATAAGTGGAAGTCCTTGACTTTTTATAAGCAACTTTCCGTACAACCGGCTTCGGTTTAGGCTTTGGTTGCGGTGGCTCTGTTGGAGTGCTATTCTGGAGTTGCAACCTGAGAAGTATTGTTGGTTCCGCTTCCTTGTTTGCCGATAAATAATTGAGAGGTTTCGGCGTGTCAGGTTTAGTTATGTGCTTTGCTGACGTCATGTCAGTCTTGCCTGACAGGATGATTACAAGAAGCACGAACAGTACAATACTATATTCTTTAATGGTTGTTGGTAAATTCACGTGGGGAATTTGCTAAATAATTTCGCTCTTTATGCCGGCAAGTCCAATGTGCGGTATAAAGGGCGATAAATTGTAATCCGATACTACATTTGTAGCTAAGCCTTGTTATTTATATATGAGGCACGTGGATTATACACTATATGCCTCTTATATAAAATAATATCATATAGTATTGAATAAGTCAATGTTCTATAGGATGTGTCAGTCAGGGAGAGGGTGATTGGGAAACTGGCAATTGAAAATGATTAAAAGTTTATTGTACTGTGTATCCTGCTGATTGTAGTGTCTCTCTAATCGATTGGAGCGATTTGCTCGAAGGGGACTTTACTTCTTCGAGTTTGTACTTCAGGTCAAGTTTATCCCATTTATGTTTTCCTAATGTATGGTAAGGAAGCAGTTCTATGAGTTCAAATTCTTTGTCCTTCAGGAATGAGAGCAAAGCGTCAAGATTTTGTTTTGTGTCGGTATACCCGGGGAGAACTACATACCGGAACCATATTTTTGGCGATTGGTGAGCGTGCTTTTTAATCTGTGAATTTAAATAGTTAATGTTCTCAAGAATTCTTTCATTCGGCACCATGGTGAGTTCCTCATGCATTTTTGTATCAAAATGCTTCAGGCTGATCATGAAGAGATCGGAATATGGCATCAGTAATTGAATAGTCTGCAGTGGAGCAAACATTGAAGTATCCAGTGCGGTATGGATGCCTTCGTGTTGTAAGAGTTTTAGTAGCTCGAGTACAAACTCAGGCTGATATATAGGATCACCTCCACTAATTGTTACACCGCCTTTCTTACCGAAGTACGCTTTATATTTCTGAATTTCTGCCAGCACATCGTCAGGCGACATATGCATATAGTCTTCGAGGTCAAGCATGTCCCGGTTACAACAATACGCGCAGCGTAAAGGGCAACCTTCGAGAAAAACTACAAATCGTAAACCAGGCCCATCCACCGCACCACATGTTTCGAATGAATGTACCATTCCGATATTTTTTTTAACGGGAGTTTGTAAGGGGCTCGGGTTGTTCATGAGATCATGATAGTGGGTTGGAGTAAGAGTGTAAAGTTTTATTTATAATATTCAACCTCAGAATACAGTTTAAATAATTCGTCTTGCTTTTTCGGATTCTGATACATATATTGATTTAGAAAATCTTGGAGTAACTCTATAAGCAGGTTTCTTATTATGAGGGATGGTGGTATTTTCCTTTCTGTTTCAGTCGCACCATAAGGTTGTGGAAATAGTAAATGTTTCAGAGTCGTGTTAACCCGTTCATGAATACTCCGTAAATCCGTTGTATCATAATAATCCGGGGTAAATACACTCATTCCTCTTTGCAAGGAAGCGTCATACCAGTTGTAATAAAAATCCATATTATCTGATTTTAGAAATCTGATGTTCATTTTAGATAATGGCAATGGAAATACACCCGCAATCAGTATCTCCAGCATTCGGTCAATATCATTAAAAACAGCATAATATCGATCCAGTTTTTCTGGATCATTTGCAGTTAATGACAGAGATTGGCTATGTATGTAAGGGCTCATACCCCTTCCTGGTCTTTGGGGAATAACATCATTTCCAGAACCTATAAAAAACTCATTAATGGTCCATCTATCTTACTTTCCCCTGTTCTTTTCTGATAATTATGAACTACAGTTGCTGCAACTGAATCCGTGAGTAGATTTCCTATGGTCCAGCCAGTTTGATCAAGCGCAGCGGATATACTCTTCCTGTAGAACCCATCAATTGTTACAGGACCATCTTCCACGGAATGCGTTTCACCGGCGAGGAATACATGACACATATCTAAAAAAGCACGGTTTTGTAAAAGTATGCCGGTAGCTGTGTTAATTCTATATTGGTCAATCATATATTGATTGGTTAATATGGTGCAAAATCTGGTAAGGAACTCGCCTGCAATCTCGCATCATCGCTAATTTTTTCCAGGATATTATTCCGATACATTTGAAGGTAATATTCCATAATGCGCGTAGTGCCAACTACCTCTTCTTCTACATCCAGAACAAAAAGTAAACGGTTTATAGTACTCATTATTTCTGTGATGTCATATCGCTGCAGCACTTCATCGTTTTCTCCTGCATTGAGTAAAATTACTATCTGGATGGCGTGTGATATATTCGCCAGGAAGGGGATTTTCAGCCTCTCTGAATTCAAATAATCCATTGCTCCAGGGGGGAGTAAAGCAATGCTGAATCCTTTGAACATTGTTTCAAGCGTATCTAGATGTAGCATTGCGGCATCAATCCCCGCTTTAATCGCTGTTTCATCACATTTCTCATGCAACTCATTCCAATCACTCATGCACTGTGCAATATGAGCATGTAATCCCTTTTCTCCAGCAGGATCTTGAAACAGTTCCATCAAGTAACTTGAATAGTCAGCATCAGATTGCGGCTCAAGTTGGTTCAATAAGCTGAATACCAGATACTTCATCACAGATGATACCGGATGTGGAGGAATGTCAGCATTTATCATAAAGTCTAGTAAATCAATAAAAAAACTGAATCTTGACTTGATTTCAGCTTCCGGCATAGTCTCGCCAGGGAAAAGACGAGGCAGTAAGATTTGATGAACATAAATACTATCGTAACCTTCTGCCATATTCAACCTAATTTCCCGCGGTGATGGTACCTGTGCTCGTGCATGTAAGGCTTGTACTGCTTCTGTATCAGGATGAGTCTCCTTATAGACATAGTGAGTGAGTAGCTTGCCCAGCGAATCAATTAATCTATCTCTCAGTAAAGTAGTATGTACCCCGGTATCATGACTAGAATCAATTGCAGGAGAGTTTACCATATCAGGAAACAGAATTCCCATAAGCACCTGCATCTCTTTGTATCTATAATCTTCTGGAGCTACCACTTTCAAATCTGCTTCCGTCATTCCGTAGAGCTGTCTGAGTGCATGTCCGGACACGGCAGTGTGGAGAGCTCCAGTGAATGGAGTATCTTCACGCAATACAGTACTATCGATTCGTTCAAGAGGTAGTGTGAGTAACCCAGCAATAACCATTTCAAGAATCTGATCAAGTTTATTAAATCTATCAACTAGTAAGTTCTGAATTGCAAACGGATCCATGAAGAAAGTTTGAGGGTACCATATCTCTAAGAAGGGGGAGACTACCGTTTCTTTAAGCTCTCTTTCTGTATTTTTTGAAGGCTGCATAAAACTCAGAAGATGGTCTTCAGTTTGTTCCCCATAGCGTGCTGCGACGGCTGCCAGTACCAGCTGTAAAAAATTACTAAATGGAGGAATATCAACCATGCCTTCATCACGTATTGAGCGAACCGCTTTATGGTAAAAGCCTGGGAATTGCCATGATGCAGGCGCTGAGTTCCCATCAGATTGTGGAGATCCTGCCAATACACTATCACATAGTGAGTTAAAATCTGTATTGGCTCTATCTCCATAGTGTCTAATTGCATACTCAATACGGTTTAGATTAGTTGCCATAGTATATAGTACCTCTATCCTTTTCAGGGAGTTCTGGATGTAATAATGGCAGTAGTATGATTATAAAGATGAAATGAGTCCTTAGCCAGAAAATATATAGGTGATATATAATAAGTACATCCAGCAATAAACTGTAACACCCCTTGATATATACCTGAGGATATCCTTCAATAGTTAAACATTTAGTGCCATGGGAACAGCATCAGACCAGCAGCTCGTCCAAAACAACGCTAATAACAGCAAAGTGAACACAACATTTATCGGCGTCGGAGGTGATTTTAATGCAGAATCAGTTGAACTGATTACAAAAACCAGAGGAGCGAATTACTACGCTGTTCATTCCTCAAAAGACTTTAAGCAACGTATGGATGAGGAGTTTGCATTTATGGTGACACCGCTCGTGTACTATTCTCATGCCACCAACAAACCCTGACTATTCAAAATGGGAACGAAAATCCATCGAACTTCAGGTCTCCGACGAATACCGTGAAAAAATCAAAAAGTTTATCACGTATTATCAGGGTGAAATGAATGAGATCGGCAATTATCAATTCACCCTACCAGCTTACCCGTTCGTGAAATGTTCTCGATATTACTTCTTTTTGCTGCTCTTCGGTGAGCTTGATGAAGTGTACGGCATAGCCGGAGACGCGAATAGTAAGTTGCGGATATTCCCAGGGGCGCTTCATGGCATCTTCGAGGGTTTCACGGTTCAACACATTCACATTCAAGTGAAATCCTCCCTGCTTGAAGTACCCATCCAGCATACTGACAAGGTTCTCGGTGCGGTTCCTAATAGTCTTGCCAAGGGTATTCGGTGTGATTGAGAATGTATTGGATATTCCATCTCTGCACGACGTGTATGGAAGTTTCGTCACAGAATTAAGCGAAGCGAGCGCTCCTTTTGTATCTCTTCCATGCATCGGATTCGCTCCTGGGGCAAATGGCTCAAAAGCTTTTCTTCCATCGGGGGTCGCGCCCGTATGTTTTCCATACACTACATTGGAGGTGATTGTAAGGAGAGACAGTGTATGCTCTGCGTTTTTATATGTTGGATATCGTTTGAGGGCGTCAATAAATTTCTGACACACTTCAATCGCGATATCATCGACCCTGTCATCATCATTACCAAAACATGGAAACTCTCCTTCAATATCGAAGTCTGTCGCTATCCCTTTCTCGTTATACTTTGGTTTGACCTTCGCGTACTTCATCGCTGACAAACTGTCAGCAATTATGCTGATTCCCGCCGCGCCAAACGCCATAAACCGATGGATTTCCGCATCGTGAAGTGCCATTTGACTATTTTCATAGTGATAGTGATCATGACAATAGTGAATTATGTTCATGGTCTGAACATACATTTTAGCAAGCCAGTCCATAAGTCCGTAAAACTTCTTTTTAACTTCTTCATAGTCCAGGACATCACGGTGTTCCAGTGGTTCTACACCATCAACTACCCTATCACCTGTTAACTCATTCCTGCCTTCGTTAATAACAAGAAGTAGTACTTTTGGCAGGTTACAGCGGGCACCGAAAAACTGCATTTGTTTGCCAATCGTCATAGAAGACACACAACACGCAATACCGTAATCATCGCCGTGATATGGTCGCATAAGTTCATCACTTTCAAACTGTAGTGAACTCGACTCAATGGCGACCCTTGAAGCGTATGATTTAAACGCTTCTGGTAACTCATTAGCCCAGAGCACGGTAAGATTAGGCTCTGGTGCAGGGCCAAGGTTTGTCAGAGTATGTAGCAATCTAAATGACGTTTTAGTGACAAGTGGCTGGAGATTATCTGAGGTGTAGCGCGGTTTAACCTCTGCTTCGTCTGGATTTTGATAGCAGATCTCTTCATCAGCGATATGCATTCCTGCGATAGAACACGTCACCCATGTCGGATCTCCAGCGAAAAGCGCGTCATATTCAGGATGACGTACATGACGTACAATCCTTAGTTTAATTACAAAATCATCAATAAATTGTTGGATTTCTGCTTCACTGAAAGCTCCTTCGCTCAAATCCCTCTCCGCGTAGATATCAATAAACGCGTCAATTCTCCCCATACTCATTGCCGCTCCATCCTGCTCCTTCACCGCGGCGAGGTAAGCGAAATATAACCATTGAATACATTCCTGGGTGTTCGTAGCAGGTCTACTGACATCACATCCATAACATTCTGCCATCGCTTTGATATCCTCAAGGGCTTTGAGCTCTTTATGAAAAAATTCCCGACGATGCATGGTAGCTTGATTCATATAATCGCCACAGATTTTCTTTTCTTCATCTTTTTTCACTTCGAGTAACTTATTTATCCCATATAAAGCTACTCTTCGGTAATCCCCTATAATTCTCCCCCGTGAATAATTATCCGGAAGTCCTGTGATAATACCTTCGCTTCGAAGGAGGTTGCCATCAGGGGTTCTGAAGTCCTCCCAGTGGAGATACTGTTCAAATACCGCATCATTATGTGTCTGCACAAGTTCTGTAAATGTCTTGAAAAGGTCAGGGTTGAGCTTATATCCAATAGCCTCCAGTGACTTTGCAACAAGTTGTACCCCACCTTTTGGTTTAATACCACGTTGTAGGGGCTTATCTGTTTGTAAACCAAAAATTGATTCATTTCTTTTATCGATATACCCTGCTTTATGACTGGTAATCGTTGAGGGAGTTTCTACATCGACATCGAGCACACCGCCTTTATCAAATTCCTGTTGCATTAAGTCTTTTACTTTATCCCAGACTTTCGTAGTTTTTGTGGTTGGTTTTTCCAAAAACGACTCACCCTCCGTGTAGAGTGAATAGTTCTTCGCGATAAAGTCGCGGACATCTATTTCCTCATTCCATTTTCCCGTTGTAAATGAACGATACGGGTCGAGATTGTTTGACTGGACAGTAGTTTTAGTAGACATAGTAGTGATTTGTAATGTAGCTCAGGCCACGTACTTGTGCATGCTGAGAACTATACCATTGTATACCCGCTGACAACTAATGCAAGTAATATATGGTATAATTAATGTAAATTACGGTATGCTATCCAGGCTTCGTTTCCAAAAACAACATATTTTTATGATTATATGGGGTAGTCTGTTCATGGGAATCCCTCTTGTTATGGGGGTGGGGGTTTTCATTAACTACTATACTTACCAGAGATTTGTCGCCAGCTCGGAGGAAACTACCGGCAGGGTTGTGGATGTGGTATCTAAAACAGTTGGTACGCGAAACAGGAGAACAGTATATTGTCCCATTCTTTCATATTATGATAAAGCAGAGCAACGCAGGACATTTACAAGCGATATCTGTTACCCTTCTGCGGCAGCTATTCCCGAAGTATCCACGGTATATTTCCAAAAAGATAATCCAGATGAAGCCCGTTCATACGATTCCCGGTACCAATCGATACTCAGTACTGGTATTTTGCTTACCACTCCGTTTCTTATAATCGGAGGAACTGTCCTGTTTTTTACAATGAAAGGAATGGTTGGAGATGCTTCACTTATGAAAAAAGGCAGACTTACTACCGCTACGTTCGTAACCACAGAAATCAATGATTCTGTAAAACTTAATGGGAAGCACCCTTATAAGCTTAAAGTTAAAGGTGTTAATCCGGTGACTGGCAAAGAAGAAGTATTCACCAGCAAAAATATTTACGAACAAGCAGACTCCTGTGCTCCAGAAACAAAGTTCAACGTGTATGTCCATCCTGATAAGCCACGTAAGTACTTTGTAGACCCTCAGCCTATCGTATAAATTCTTTACTTCGCAAAATTAGAAGAAAAATATATAATTTATTTATATACTCATAATTATGAACAATTCAAATAAAGCAACAACTCCCGATGAATACTTCGAACAAATAGACGAACCTCGAAAATCCCATATGCTCAAGATTCGTGAGCTTATTAAGTCAACATTACCTGACTTTGAGGAACATATTCGTTCCGGTATGGTTGGCTATGGCACCTATCACTATAAATACGCGAGCGGACGAGAAGGAGACTGGTTTATCATCGGTCTGGCAAGCAATAAAAGCTACATCTCCATATATGCCTGTGTATCACGGAATGGTCAATACATTGCCGAAAAATACAAAGACCAGTTACCTAAAGCGAATATTGGCAAGAGTTGCATACGTTTTAAAACCACTGACGATGTCGACCTCAGCGTCATCCAAAAAATCCTCCTTGACGCTAAAAAACCTGGCGATTATGCAATGTAGGGACGCAAAATCTTGCGTCCGGTTCTTGCAGAATGGGTAGATGCATGATTATGACGTTTTTTTTATGGAGACAGGACGCAAGATTTTGCGTCCCTACAGGGGTGGATTGATTTTATTTTTGGGTAGATCTACAATTTGCAATCTTTATTTAACATTCATGTATTCAAATGCACCCAAAAATCCACTCCCATGGTATTACTTACGATGATGTACTTCTCGTTCCAGGTTACGCTGACTTTCTTAGACAGGATATTAGTTTAGAGTCTAAACTATCCAGAAATATTACCTTAGCTTTACCTTTAGTAGCTGCACCGATGGATACTGTCGCGGAAAGCAAGATGTGTATTGCTTTAGGTAAACTGGGAGGGATAGGTATTATCCATCGAAATGTGCCTTGTGATGAACAGGCTCTACACGTCAAACACGCGAAGCAAGCTCAGGTACAGATGGGGGCTGCGATCGGGGTGAGTGCGGGTTATCAGGAACGGGTTGAAGCACTTATCGATGCAGGTGTTGACGTAATCGTTATTGATTCAGCGCATGGGTATACAAAAGGTGTCATTGAGGTGTTGAAATATATTAAAAGCCACTGGAATCATGTTGATGTGATAACGGGCAGTATTGCTACATATGATGGAGCGAAGGCACTTATCGATGCAGGAGCAGATGGTCTGCGAGTCGGCATGGGACCAGGGGCAATTTGTACAACCAGGATAGTTTCGGGAATGGGCGTACCACAGATTACCGCGATCTTAGAAACAGTGAAAGCCGCTGAAGGGAGTGGCGTACCAATTATCGCTGATGGAGGAATTAAGCAAAGTGGAGATATCGTTAAAGCATTCGCTGCTGGCGCGTCTACTGTCATGATGGGTAGTTACTTCGCTGCCTGTGAAGAAGCTCCAGGAGAGATATGTGAGCTGACCGCGGATGAGGTGCCTTCAAGGTTTAAAAGCATCACAGAAAACTGGCATCATACCAATGGTGATGGGGAACGAGTGTATCGCTTTAAGTCGTACCGTGGAATGGGATCAGTTGGTGCTATGGAACGTGGAGCTCAGGTGCGTGCAGAAGATGAATTCCATGGTAATGAAATAAATGGCCAGGTTCTCGTCGCGGAAGGTGTAGAGGGCATGGTACCGGTCAAAGGTGCGGTTGCTGATGTCGTAGCCCAGACAGTTGGTGGAATCCGATCAGGTATGTTTTACGCTGGTACAAAAACAATTGCTGAATTGCAGAAAAACGGTACATTTTATCAAATTACTCAGGCGTCATTAGTCGAAAGTCATCCACATGACATCCTAGTGACAAATTCCGGTAAGTCATACAGCTGAGTCAATGAAGAAAAAAGTAAATACGCCAGAGCAGCTGCTGAACGTTATAAGATTTTTGTACATATAACCTTTTTCCCGTGTACTATTATTATATTATGACGCATGTTTTTTCCATTTTAACGCTCGTATGCAGGATTCTATTCAATAGTATAACTCCTGCTTGAGATGGAGTTAAAGTTCATTGCAGCGCAGGAGTCTCGTTGCCACGAAGACTCCTGCGAGAGACACAGCTTGCAGCTGTCCTGGATGATTGCTTTCTTTTCTGCTGCAAGGGCAGTTGCTCTCTGTCTCAAAAGGGCATTGCTGTTTCTTAAGCGGGCATTTTGCTTGCGAAGAGCACTGCTCTCACTACGTAATTTTGATAACTCTTCTGTAATTGTCATCTGAGATACAGGCATAGTTTTTTATACAATTTCAATATAGCATAGTTTTTTGTCAATGGTGAGCAGTTACTAGACTATTTATTGATTATTTCTTGTTTTTTTGTATACTTTGTTCCATGTCCGAAAAAAAATAGTACAGTTGATACTAAAAAAAACTTCGATTTTGTTAAGAAATTCTTTGAAGAAGATAAATGATCATTCGAAGAGATAGGTCCGGATACTCTGAGGATGGGATTTGAGGGTGATAATGGAAGCTGGGAATGTTATATGCGGTATAAAGAACTGCAGCAACGGGTTATATTTTATTCGGTGTGTCCCATAAATGCGACGGAAAAGAGTTTAGATCAAGTGACAGAGTTTGTAATAAGAGTGAACGACGGATTAATCATTGGTAACTTTGAGCTTCACCTTGAAAGCGGCCTGATCCGTTTCAAAACTTCGGTCGACGTGGATGGTGTAAATAAGGATTTTAAGAATATCTTGAGAAACCTGGCGTATGCTAATGTCATGATTATGGATCTGTATATGCCTGGAATTATGCTCGTCATTTCAAGGGCTGCATCAGCTAAGGAAGCTATTGAGAAAATTGAAGGAGAGAAAGAGGCTCAAAGGAATAAGGGGAAAAGTTCTGGAACGGTCTCCAAAGCTGTTTTTTGACAAATGTCTGTATTACTATAAAAATGAACAATCCCGCTGCAAGCAGACGGGGTATCGTATAACAACTTGATTACGCAGCAAGCTGCG
>JBMCLJ010000033.1:0-13401 GCA_048615375.1 Candidatus Dojkabacteria bacterium
CAGTCTTGCCTTTATCACGGTACAGTCCTGGAGGCGAATCATATTTAAAATAATACTCCATAATCCTGTCCGCTATCAGCCGTGCAAAAACTTGTCTTTCACGATCACGCTCACTTCGCGTAGATACTCGAGCTTCAGTATAGTCTTCTTCAGGTTTATCACCTCCTGAGGTGTTCACATGAGTGTTCGTGCGCTCTTTACCCGCATCACGTACAGTACCTGTGCTTTTACCTTCCGTACGCTTCACCGACCTGTCAAAATCAGCAGGATACAACGTTTCATTAAGCGAGAACTGCAGCTGAGATGGCCTGGAGAAAGTTTCTCCTTGATACGGAGAAGTATCTACGGCAGGTGTCATGATCATCATGAGCATAATTATGACCAGTGTCATCAGAGCAAGCGCGGTGGTAAGCAGGCTTGAACGCGTCTTTTCTACCACGAGCTGCATAATATTGTCCCTTGTGACCAGCTGTTTTACTTTCTTTAACCTCTCCATGGACATATGTACTACCAATAGCCATGGTACCACATAGAGCGAAAATAGCAACAGCACCAGTACTGTCGTTACGTAAACGTCGTTGGCGTATTTTCGTATTAAGCTGTGTATTCTCTAGAAAACTGTCATTACCGCGATCTGGTCATCACCTGGCATGCGGAATATGATAACGCCACTGGTGACTCTGCCCGCGACACGAATATTCTCCAGAGGTGTTCGTATACTCTGGCCTTTTTCTGACATGAGGAGTATCTCTTTTTTCGGGTGATCAAGTATCCTCGCGGCAGCGATTTTTCCAGTCTTTGAAGTAATTTTGTATCCAAACATGCCTTTAGTTCCTCGACCTTTTTGCGGGAAGTCTGAGAGCGGGGTGATTTTTCCAAAGCCTTTTTCGGAAACAACGAGTACACGATCTTCTGTATTGCGAACCACATCCATCATAATGACATTATCATCACCTTCAAGCCTGATGCCCCGAACGCCGCGCGAAGTCCGTCCCGTGGCGCTCACTTTTGATTCATCAAATCGTACAGTCTTTGCATTCTCTGTCATCATGAGGACATCTGAGTCACCGTATGTTGGTCGGACGTAAAGCAACTCATCTCCAGGATCAAGAGAAATCGCGATAAGTCCATTTTTTCTGATACCTTCGAATTGATCGATACCTACTTTCTTTACAGTTCCTTTTTTTGTCGCCATAAAAAGGAATTTATAGTTTCTACCACCATCTTCAACAAGCTCTTCTCCTTCCTGTGTCTCTTCCGCGTCGAGAATACCACCACCGTTTTCTACCGAGCGGGCCAGGACGCTGGTGACGATCTCTCCCTGTTCGACGGAAACCAGGTTTACGAGTGGTAATCCCTTCGCCTTCCTCGCGTATTCAGGAATTTCATAGGCTCTGAGAGAGTATACTTTCCCTTTATTTGAAAAGAGTAGTACTTCTGAGTGAGTGTTGCAGTAAATCAAGTGGTTAATATAATCACCTTCCTTGGTTGAAGAACCAATCGAACCTTTGCCTCCTCGAGTCTGGGAACGGAATTCACTTGCTTTCATTCGCTTGATATACCCCTGATGGGAGATCGAGACAATAATATTTTCTTTTTCTACAAGATCTTCTTCATTAAATTCACCTGGCATGCCTTTATTGACCCTGGTACGTCGTTTATCTCCAAATTTTTCTTTTACATCGAGCAGGGAATCTTTAATGAGTCCCTCAATTTTTTCCTGCGAATCCAATCGCGCGGTTAATTCGTCAATGAGCGCTTTGACCTTATCGTATTCCTCCTGAAGTTTTTCCCGTTCCAGCGCAGCGAGTTTACGTAATTGCATGTCCAAGATGGCTTGTGCCTGAACATCCGTAAATCCATATTGTTCGATAAGACCCTGCTTTGCAATATCTGCATTCCTGGATGAACGGATAAGCTGGATTATTTCATCAATAATATCAAGCGCTTTTAACAATCCCTCCAGGATATGAATGTGAGCAATGTTTTTATTCAGATCGTAAATTGATGCACGAATAATCACTTGATATCGATGACGAATAAATTGTTCAAGGATTTGGCGTAAAGAGAGCACCCGGGGCTCTCCATCAACCAGTGCAACCGTGTTAAAATTAAACGCTGATTGCATTTCTGTATACTTGTAGAGTTTATTCAGTACTACATTCGGTACAACCCCTCGTCTAAGCTCGACAACGAGTCGGATACCTTCTTTATTGGTACTTTCATCGCGGATATCCGAGATTCCTTCGATTTTCCCGTCTTTAAACAAATCATAGATTTTTTCCGCGAGTCGTGCTTTATTCATCTGATAGGGGAGTTCTGTGATGATAATCTGCATCTTGCCTTTGTTGGCTTCTTCTATCGAAGCTACCGCGCGCATGAGGACACGACCTCGACCAGTTTCATACGCCTGCTGGATATCTTTACTATTATAGATTTCTGCACCGGTAGGGAAATCAGGACCTTTAACGTGCTTCATCAATTCGTCAATGGTAAGCGAAGTAAGAAATTCCGGGTATACAATACCTTTTGAACTAATATCGTAATCAACTGCTTCGTAGTAGTCTTTCGCGGCGTATTGAGAATAAGAGAATACATTTGTATCGTATTTATTCCCTTCATCGATCATGGCCACGAGACCATCAACTATCTCACCAAGATTGTGAGGAGCTATTTTTGTAGCCATCCCCACCGCGATACCATCAGTTCCATTGATAAGCAGATTAGGAACAAGAGTAGGGAGGACGGTGGGTTCTACTTCTTCTCCGGTGAAGTTTGGGACAAAGTCAACAGTGTCTTTTTCTATTTTATCGAGTAAACGGGTAGAAATTTTCTCCAGGCGACACTCGGTATACCGGTACGCCGCCGGACTGTCTCCATCAATTGAACCAAAGTTTCCCTGACCATCAATCAATGGATATCGCAGTGTCCATTCCTGTACCATACGAGCAAGCGCATCGTACACGGAAGAGTCACCGTGTGGGTGATACTTTTTTAACACTTCACCCACGACTCCGGCGCACTTGGAGTACTTCGAGCCAGGCATAATACCTTCTTTGAACATAGCGTAGAGTATTCTTCGCTGTACAGGTTTTAGTCCATCACGAACATCCGGAAGCGCGCGGGCAACGATAACGCTCATCGCGTAATCAATGTACGCGTTTTTCATTTCATCAACAATAGAAACTCGCTTTATTCCGTTTATTATTTCTTGGGTAACAGCTGTTTGATTAACTGCATTAGTATTGTCTGCCATAAAAATCTTCATGATTATAAACAAAAAATCAGGAATGGGAAAATGGGCGACAAAATGCTGAAAAGTATGTGGGTGAAATAATGGATGTGCCGACGGTTAAGGTACGTACTAGGAAGAAGTAAAGTTATCCTTCCTATTAGCAGGCTTGTATGTAGATAAATAGACTATGGTCAATTCAGTGTTTGTTGACATTTCAACCCTAAGCTATTAACACAAAGCGTATACAGTAAATCTCCTGAACTATATTATGTTCAGGAGATTTATACTTTAAAAAAAGTTAATGTAGAGTTGACTCACTATACCTGCAAAACTACTCAAAGTTTATGAGCACTTCTATTTAAGGGCGTTCAATAGCGGGTAGCCGTGAGTATGTAACTACTAATGGCTCAGTAGTAACGGCGCCAGTTCCTGAATTCACCATATGAAACTGACTCACTGTAGCCGGATGAACGATCAGTTTTTCATCATAGTTTCCATTTCTCGCATTGTTGGCTACCAATAACCTGATGTCATTTGCTCCCGCTGCAAATAAAGGGACATGAGTAAGTGCCTCTAAAATATCTCCTACAGGTGTTGGCTCTCGAGTACTGAATTCTTCTGTTACAAAATACCCATGATTTCCACCAGGATAGGTGATTACTCTTTGGATAGATGCTTGCAATATCATAGTCTTGCCATCCGGTGGCCAAAGAACTTCAACTTCTCCAGGAAGACGATTACGGTCTTGTGGATTCTGATCCATAGCTAACAAATCAGGTGTGATCTGCATCATTGCTCTCTCGTACGGCGTTAATACATCTGGCTGCATAATAATTGAATAATCCACCACCGAACGATGTGCATGAAGCTGATCTAATAATAAGGCTCTTGGAACTTGGTCATCAGGTAATATTCCAAAGTTTAGTTGAGTTGCTAGGGGCAACATGTTTACCCATTCTATATTATTAATTCTTTCCATAGTATTTTATTAAAAATTAAATTGTATCTTATATACTCAGTATGGATTATACCCTATTGTTTTCTAATAATGCAAATCGCGCAACATATCAGAGTTTTCCAGAGTAGTATGCTACGTATACTTATTCCCAATATACTGTTCTTATGCAGGAGTCTATCAGATAAAATGACTCCTGCACGAAGTGAATTCAAAGTGCAGCTCAATTGCGAGAAAAATTGAAGCAGATAGTAGACCGCGTTGTTGGCTGAGAAGAGATATACTTGAATACAGAGGAAAAATAGATTACTTAAACTTACCCCTCTCAAGCAAGAAAGTACAGTGCGAGGAAATGAAACTCCAATGCAGGTACGTTTTAAATATTTAAAATCACTAGAACATCAAAAACTTCTTAAAAATGATTAAAAACAATCCTTTGTTTAATCACATGGATTCACGTAAGAAAAAATAAGAGCAGACAGAGCAAAAAAATATAGCAAATTGTAATACACTTGATTTACCGACACATTATCACTATATTAAATTTACATTATACTAATACACACTCAACACCATCGTAACCACCCGTAAGGGGTTATCATCGATGGTGAAATGTACTCGATACAGGTTTTTGTACAGAAATTCTCCTTTTCCATTACTCTCCGTGGAACCATTCCAGCCTCTTGATTCAAACTCCTCAGTCAGCGTACGAGCGAAATCACTGACACTTACTCGCTCTGTACTCTGAAAATTTATAACATCCTGGGTTAATGCCGCCTTATCTGTATGCTTTTCCAGGAATGCCAGATCAGAAGGATCTACTTTTCGCTGTTGCATTGTTTCTCTGAGAGGCAGTGTTCCCTGCATTACTTCAGAATGTGACATGCCCAGCCAGTTGAGCACCCAGCGAACGCGGGAAGGTGACAACACAAACTCATCTCCAATGAGCAAGGTCCCTACTGAATCAGCCATATCTTCGACGGGACTTTCCCTGCCGTACGCCGTTGTCTTATCATTTCCTCCAAGCGACCACCTTGAGCCAACAACCTCCCAGCCCTGTAGCGCAATCCAGTCCTGTACCAGGCTGGAGTTTTCCAGGTAGGTTTCCTGATAGTTTTCAGGGAAAGAGCCGATGGTAAAAAACTGGGCAACATGGGTAAACTCATGGGTAAAAATCCTGTACAATCCCCTGAACGTTCCTGTATCGTAGTTATTCTTTTTAACAAAGGTATTATCCCCGACAAAAATATTAGGTCCACTCGCGTACGCCACGCCACCCGGACGTGCCTGACGCAATTCTACATCATACAGCGTTGTAGAGATAATCGCCCACGGCCGGTACTCAAAAAGCCTCTGTGGCATAATATCTATAATCCGTTTCAGGATACCGAGCTCTTCGGGGGAAAACACTCTCGTCTCGGTAGAAATCAGCCGTACATCTTTATACACCTCCTCGCTGGCGACATCATCAGGAATTTCCTTAAAACCGCCCTCGAATGAAAGCTTCCGCAAGCCACTGCCACTTGTTTGTTCACTGATCAGTTGCGAAGAAATATTTTCCGCTATATACTCCTCATTCAGGACCTCTCTCTCTATCCAGGGATATGCGAAATACGTAGAAACACCAAGCCCCAGTGCGATAAGCACCATAAAAGCGATGTGTACTGGCAGACTTTTACGGGATGGCTGCATATATTCTACGAATTACCTAAATGCTCGTAGGATGAAGTATAGCAAAAATATGCCAGGAAGTAATGAAGGGTGCAGGGCATATATCACCATACTATTTCCTGGAGTATGTATGGAAGATTTTGTCGGGCAGGCGCTTACTCAAGCAAAATATCTAGATTTTTTGTTGACAATCTGGCAATATATCTAGATAATTTGTTATGAAATTGCAAAGAACAGATTTTAAATCCCTCATACCTGAAAACTACATACCCCGATCCATTCATAATGAACTTTATAACCATATCACGTCCAGAAAAGAAGTGACTATTCTTTACGGTCCTCGTCAAGTGGGTAAAAGTTCAGAAATAATCAATATCGCGCGTATAATTCACAACAATACCCCTCAAACAGACCTGTTTTACTACAACCTTGATCAACCCTCGAAAGATTTTAACGATGTTGAAAATTTTATTAGCATAATTACTACACAATGTGAGTTTCCAGAGAATATATGTTACATATTTATCGATGAGGCGCAACGTTTGTCCAATATTGGACTTTTTACCAAGTATATTTATGATAAAAAACTTAATTTCAAATTTATTCTCACAGGCTCAGCATCCCTTGATATAAAAGAAAAAATTAAAGAGCCACTTACAGGAAGGAAGAAAGAATTTTATCTAAACTCCTTATCTTTACCTGAGATATTGCAGTACAATGGCATTGAGCAGCACAGGATAACAGGCTACTTCTCTGAATTAGGTGACATTCTCGATAAGTACCTGATATGGGGAGGATATCCCGAAGTTGTATTAGAGCCTTCTGTTGAGCGAAAACAAGAAAAATTAGAGGAAATTGCCGATTCATACATTTTAAGAGATATGATGAGTCTCTTTGAATTGGGTAATGTAGACATGATCAGGGCTGTAAGCATTTACTTAGCTGAGTGTATTGGGAACTTATACAGTGAACACGGCACTTCAATGCTACTCTCTTATTCACGTACTGAAGTTGCGAGAATAATTCATGCGCTTGAAAAGTCGTTTGTGTTACAACTGATACCTTCATTTTCAAAACACAAGTCAAAAGAGCTGCTACACGCAAAAAAGATATATTTCCATGATTGTGGTATAAGGAATGCCTTGATTAGTCGTTTAGACGAATATGTGTTGCTCTCAGACCGTGGGAAATTATTCGAAAACGCTATCGCTGCTCACTTCTTCACAAAATACGGAAGAAATAAGGTGAAGTTCTGGCGCACTCAGAATAAAACTGAGGTAGATTTTGTTATACAAAACTCTATTTCCAATATAGAGGCGTATGAAACAAAATACGTGCATGACAAAGATAGCATACCACGTAGCTTAGGCAGTTTCATAGGTAACTATAATCAGTTTATTGCAAAAAGTGGAGTAATATCCAGGAAGAACTATTGGAAGTATATTTAAACTGTTAAAGGCATGAGATGAATTCAGTATAACAACTCTCACAAAAGGCATTTTATAGAGCAACGAATTGCCCACTCACCAATCTAAATAATCTCCGGATGTTCACCGTTATGCGTACGAGCATATTCATCCATGTCCCGGGCAGTCATTATCATACCCGGATCTTCGACACGGTCGAGGAAAAGTATGCCATCCAGATGGTCTACTTCATGAAGCAGAATGTGGCTCTGATAATTCGTTGCGGGGACGATAACTTCCTCGCCTTCAGGATTCAGATACCGTATCTGCACAGAACGAGGGCGTTTCACCGGACCAAAAAGGCTTGCAGGACCAACGCCAATTGACGCGCAGCCTTCCCATTCGCCCGTCTTCTCTTTGGATTCATAGATAATTACCGGGTTAATCACATCAATATAGTCACGCTTTTGCAGATCATAGTACACAAATACCCGTGTATTCACTCCGACCTGTGGTCCTGAAAGCCCGACCAGGGTAATGCCATCCTTCGAGTGCAACCTGGCCAGTTTACGCAAGTCTTTTAACAGATTTTTAATATCATTATCGATCGTCTTCACTTCACTCGACACTTTTTTCAGAACAGGGTCAGGATACTGCACGATTTTTGTATACTTTTTCATAGAAGGATTGTACAGGAAATAGGGGATTTGGGTAAGTTTAACCGGACATAACCTGAGACACTGATCAAGATGGTGTATAATCAGTACTATAACTATGAGTGAAACAACCGGAGAAAATAATACAGGAACAAAAATTGGTCTCGGGTGGAGCGCAGCTTTAGTTGCAGGAGCTGCTGGATATAAAGGCTTGTTGGTGGGAACAGTAACTGGCATTTACACCGGCTATATCGAGAATATGATAAGAATCATGCATAAGGCAAAGATAACTACTCTCGAATATTGGAATCTGCAAGTAATATGCAGGTCAGCAGGCTGGGGACTTACTCCGCCAGTACCTGATTCAGTGCAACCTTTCTGTGATTTGACATTGGTGAAGTTAGCAGATTGGGGATTCACCAATGGAGTTACTCAAGCATTGATTCTAGGATCTTTAAGTTGCTGGGCTGTATGGGATTACAATCGAAAGCAGGAAAATAATGAGTATCCAGAGTAATAATAAATCAAAGTTAAGATTCCCGCAGAAGAAAAAGTACAGACCAATTGTGCAGGTAATTGACTTTGATCGTGCAAAAGTAAGATAACCATGAAACTAAGTGACTAACGCTCATGCATATGCCGAATCAACATCCCATCCTCCATCCTGGTCTTGAGTTTCTGGAATAACGTTGAATATGGATCTTTCATCTGAAACCGTGTAGTTTTATATCCATTCACGAGTACTCCAAGCATTCACAGGAAAAGTATGCGATTGCAATATTATCTCGGCAATTCTCAGAGCCTCTTCAACGCGTTTTTTTCTTAGCGTGCGTTGTTCTCTTGTCCTTTGCTGCGTTTGATGTGGAAATGCAGCCATTCTATTCATGTAATCTTCGCTAACGCCTGCAATTTTCCTTTGATAAGGTGAAGCATATTCCGTATTTTTATCACCTGTATCATACACACAGAATGCTGTATGATACTTTAAAGCTGTCTGCATATCCTCTTGAGCAAGCCATGTATATATCTGCTTTTTCGTTGGATTATAGTACTTGTTTTCTTTCTTGAAATCATCAAGAAGATCTGTCCAGGTATGTGTATTCGAAGTAAAAATCGGGTGCATGACAGCGGCGGCTACTTCCCAGTTAAACTTTTTATTGCTTTCTCTCCAGATAGTTTTTGCCGCGTCATACATATATTCTCCATATCCTAAAAGCACTGCAAGAGGAGGAGGCAGCAAATTGATTGGAGACTTTGCTTTCCTTGGTTTTAAAATCATGTCACTGAAATACTGACGATCTAATTCTGGTGAAATTCTCTCTATCGTTGAATCATACGAGTTGATTTGCGCTAAGCTCCCACGAGAAACTATACGTGCCTGAGTCCGTGCTGTGTGTCCCAGGATCATACTCAGTAAGACAGCTCCCATATAATCTGGAGCATTCAGAGTATCAAGTTGATGTAAAGGTGTAGTTACTTTCGTTCCAATATTGAATTCTCCTGCAGCAATGACTAGAGTATATATCACCTTATCCCACCCCCCTAAAGCTTGCACAAATCGCTCAGGTATTTGTGGCATTCTTTGTTGTTTAGTTTCTGAATACTTTCTGCCAGAATCATAAAGGTTTTTAAATTCAAAAGAATTCCACACATTATTAAGTTCCACCAAAGAAGTGTTTCCTATCTTACCCGCAACTGCAAAATTCGGATATGAAAGCTCCCGCCGTATCGCATGGAGCATAAGAATTGCTGGAATGAGTGTATGAGTTGAAATAAATCCTTGTGCAAAATCAGTTTCAATATTTTGATAAGTGCCAAATATGTCATTTTTATCTAATTGTGTTGTTGCACTCTTATCAATAAGAGGCTCAATGTACTCAGGATATCCAAGCATACCTGTCTTTTGCATAATGCGATTATACCACTCTATAGGATTTAATTACAACGTATACTCCCTATATCCTACACTTAATCTACATGATCTGGGCGGACAAATTAAAATCTGTGCCGAACATTAGTAATCCGCGTAAACTTCCACCGAATGGGGCGATTTTTTTATTTAAAAATCTCAAAGTCTTTAAAAAAATCTTTATTATTCTCACGGTAATTGGAATCATAAGCTCGGTACTGGGTTTTAGCACCACCTACATCGTTTCCCGAATAATAAACAATATAGAAGCAATTACTACTCATTCTATCCTCAGTTTTTACCTGCCACTACTCCTCACGATTTATCTCGGTAAAGAAGGGCTGGATTACTTTCGCCGCAGATTTAGCGAAACACTGCCAACAATTTTTCTCGATTATACACTCCTACGATTTCAGCACACACTTTACGCGATTAATTCCCATACCATATTCAACTACTCAAAAGAAAAACTACTCTACATCATCGGAAAATACCTGGAAGGAGTAAATAATTTCCTCCAGGACTGGTCGTGGAGACTACCCACGGAGGTCACCAATCTCGTCATTGTGTGCATAATTCTTGCAGTACAGAATCCCGTTATTCTCCTGATTAACAGCACCTATATGGGCATATACTTCGCGATCGCCTTTCGGCTATCGAGAAAATTCTCCAACCTGTATTCCAGCTATGTTGACAGCAATATTGAAGCAGTAACCACAAACCAAAACTTCTTTTTAAACTTTAACACTCTCAAACGATTATTTGGAGTAGATTTTGCGGAACAAATTACGAGAGAGAAGTACCTCGAAGCATGGGGAAGATTACATCGGGTACGCAGCTTCCACGCGAACCGTTGGTTTTTTCAACTAAACTTATTTAATCTGATTTTCGTCGGGACATTTGTATACGGCACCTATCAGGTAGCACAGGGACAGCTCAACTGCTTTTTCGTCCGGTCAGTACCAAAGGCTACGAATAGCACGTGGATTATTGCAGAATGCTGACATTTACCTCCTCGACGAAGCCTTCACTGGCATAGATGAGAATACCAAAGCGAAAGTCTTCACCTATCTGCAAGGCTTCCTAAAAACAAAAACCGTGATCATGGTCACACACACCACAAGAAATAAAAATACTCACCAACCCAGTCATGTATAGGATGGAGGGATATAGGATGGAGGGACATAGGCTGGTGAAGGAGAAAAAGTAGAATGTTTACTGAGTACTGAAGTGTCGACTATCTTTCTGTTTCGTATTGACAGTCTCCCTGGAACCTTATGCGAACGAATAGTGATTACAAAACTGCATGGATCGGCATATTTTCATAGAGCGTTATTGACATATTCAAACAAAACCGCCTCAACCTTACAATTCGCTTTAATCTTATGTACCGCTTCCTGTAAGGCGAGTATCCTGCTGTATTCTGCAGATGGTGTAGCCTGCATCTCTAATTCGAGAACCCGTATGACTTCGTCTCTTTCCTGCTTTGCCAGTGCAACCACTTTTTCTGCTGAAGAGAGATCCAGTAATTCGGGTACCCCGTTTTTGCGCTGTCTGTCCTTGATCACAATATATTCCGTCTGACAACGTGAACGAATAGTACTTAGCAATGAATCAACATTCTCCACAAGTAAAAGAACATGGTAGGGAGACTCCTCAAGCGTTTTCAGTAACATATTTTGTACAATATGCGACATTGTGTCTGCCTGCAGGAATACACATACCTGTTCTGGCTCTTCAGGGTCACGTTTCTGTACCTGACCCCGAATAAACTCCCGGATCTGGTCGGCAGTGTACTGGACATTTTTCCGGTTTTTCGCTTTTTCAGGACGAAAAAACAGGTAGTGATATCCACGCCCGATTGATTTACCAATCTCCTCGACAATCTCTTCAAATTCGAGATCACACCAACTACCACGAATAATCGTTTTCATAACATGACTGTACTCAATCACGGTAGAGATGTAAATGTGTATTCGTAGACTGATTTGACGCCACTCCAAAAAAAAACTACACTGCTATTAGCATATGCCGGGATCAACTGCTACAGGAGTCATTGACATCCTAGTCAACCAAAATGTTATTGACCAACAAACATTAGACCAGTACCGCCAGGAAAGCATCACCTCAGGTACTCCTATTGAGAAACTTCTAGTCGATAAAGAAGTAGTTACACCTCTTGATATTGTGAAAGCCAAGTCTACCATGTATGGCGTTCCCTATGTTGATGTAGACAATATCTCCGTAAAGAGCGAGACCGCGGACAAGATATCGAAGGACGAAGCCTTAATGGCAAAAATCCTTATTTTCGAGGAGCAAAACGGCATTTACAAAGCCGCGATGGCGAATCCTCTTGATATCCAGACTATCCGTGACTTTGAGCGAAAACTTGGAGGTCGCATCCAGGTACACATCGCTTACGAAGACGAGCTTATCGCGAAAATCAAAAGCAGTTACTCAAATAAATTTGGCTCAAATGTATCTGATATGGTAGAAGCGGCCGTATCATCTTCTGATTTTGTCGATATTTCTGAAGGAGCGGGGGAGGACATCAACCAGATCGATGTTAATAACGCTCCAGTCGCGAAGATTGTGAACATGATACTGGAAAGTGCAGTGCAGGAAAAAGCGTCTGATGTTCATATCGAGCCAATGCCTGACAAGCTCCGTGTGCGCTTCCGTATTCATGGTATCCTTCGCGAAATGATCAATCTGCCTTCGCAGGTAGGACCGTCTTTAGTTTCCCGCATCAAAATCCTTGGTGATATGCAGATTGACGAAAAACGCAAGCCACTTGACGGACGTTTCCAGATCAAAGCAGGAAAACAGGAAATCGACCTCCGTGTGTCCACACTTCCAACAGTCCTTGGAGAAAAGGTGGTAATCCGTTTACTCCGCAAAGATCTTGGCATCCTCAGCCTGGAAGACACAGGAATGCGTGGCAACGCATTAAAAACATTCCAGGAAGGACTCAAGTCTACATCCGGCATCATTCTTGTCACTGGCCCTACTGGTTCTGGTAAAACCGTAACTGTAGCGACCAGCATGCATATCCTCAATAAACCGGAGGTGAATGTCGTATCAATTGAGGATCCTGTCGAAATTAAAATTAAAGGTGTAAATCAGGTTCAGGTCAATGTCGACGCGGGTCTTTCGTTCGCCGCGGCTCTGCGTTCCTTCCTTCGCCAGGACCCGAATATCATCAGTGTAGGAGAAATCCGTGATGGTGAAACAGCCCAGCTGGCCGCCCAGGCCTCTTTGACCGGTCACCTTGTCGTATCAACTCTTCACACCAACAGCGCAGCCGGTGTATTGCCCCGCCTTATGGATATGGGCATTGAACCATTTATCATCGCTTCTACAGTCCATATCTGTTCAGCGCAACGTCTATGCCGTCGCATCTGCAAGGATTGTAAAGTCGCGTATGAAGCTGATGAAGCAGAAATCAATCAAATCCGCCGGGTATTAAGCGAAGCTATTGAGTTTAACATTGAAAAATTTTCAGTATATCAACAAAACCTTATACAACAAGGAAATATAAGAATTATTCCCAGAGAAGACGAAACCGC
>JBMCLJ010000034.1:0-13319 GCA_048615375.1 Candidatus Dojkabacteria bacterium
GGCTGTTTCCCTTTCGCTCACCACTACTGAGGAAATCACTTCGTTTTCTTTTCGTCAGGGTACTTGGATGTTTCAGTTCCCCCGCTTTGCCGCGTCTTTAAAAAGACACTCTCTGGTAAACCAGAGGGGTTTCCCCATTCGGACATCCCCGGCTGATAACGCTTGTAACCAGCTTACCGAGGCTTATCGCAGATTCCCACGTCCTTCTTCGCCTTTCTGTGCCAAGGCATTCACCATACGCCCTTAGCTTTTTTTAATAAAATTTACTGTAAAAATGGCTCTACCAAAAACAAATTTCTATTCAGTTTTATAAGAACTTAGATGATTCCGAAGAACGATGTGATCATACATCAGAGTCATGTAAATTGCAAGTGCTTTTCAGCACCACTTTTTTACGCATCATCCACACAAATAGTACACCCTATAGTCAAACATGTCAACATGCACGATACTAGTGTATAATCACCATATATGGTATTTAATAAACAAAATTTTTTCTATGTACTTACCCTCGCGACAGTTATACTTTCGCTCTTCTTTATCCGGTCGTTTATTACCACGATATTATTGACGTTTTTAACGATAATTATTTTTACCCCTGTATACAATAAGTCGTTAACGTTCTTTAAAGGAAAGGCCTCATTAGCGATCACAGCTACACTTACCATCATCACCCTAAGCTTCATTCTACCAGTAGCAGGTATTTTTATACTCAGCTTCCAGCAGGCACAAACTCTCAGGAAGGATATTGACAAGACTATCCAGCAGGATAATGCCACATACGAGGAACTGATTGAGGAGGGTATTATCAGAGCAAACCAGTCAGTAGACCAGATTGGCTTTATTGACTATGAACTCAACCGGCAGGAGGTAGTGAACGCTGCATCACGGGTACTCAGCCCTGCTGGAGAGTTTATTATTAATAATGTCAGCAAGGTTGGTGGTACAATCCTCGATTTTTTCACACATATCGTGATCTACTATACCCTTTTGGCAACTGTATTTCCCCATAAGCGTAAGCTTTACAATTATATTAAAAGTATTATCCCGCTTGAAGATACTATCTTTGATAAGTATTCAAAAAAAATCATCTCGATGTCAATGTCAATGGTAAAGGGAACATTCGTCATAGGAGTTGTCCAGGGTGTTATTGGCGGAATATTCTTATGGATAGCAGGCGTTCCGTACGTGTACTTCCTGACGCTTCTGCTCATTCTTCTTGCGATTATCCCCGTGGTCGGGAGCGGTCTGGTCACTATACCGGTTGGCGTAATTCTAATTCTTACAGGAAATGTATGGCAGGGTATATTTGTACTTGTCACACACTTCATAATCATTGTGAATATTGATAACGTACTCCGACCTCGACTTGTATCCGATGACGCGCGCATCCCTGCAGCAATTTTATTAATTGGGGTGTTTGCGGGCATATCTGCGTTCGGACTGCTGGGAGTAATTTTTGGACCGGTGATTATGATTTTCCTGCTGACAACCCTGGAAACATACAAAGAGTATTATAACATTAAATCTAACCAATAATCAGCGTACTGAGAAAAATCAGGAGAAACACGCCGCTAATAAACCACGCAGGACTGCCTTTTGATTCCTGGGGGATTTCTTCCCTGACCGCGATATACATTATCGCTCCTGCAGTAAGAGAAAAAAAGGCAAGTTCTACTTCAATAGCAATAATATTGAACAAGGGAATAATGCCACCAAGAAGCGTAGCAAGAATGATAAATGGAGACTTAAAGGATATTGGCTTGACTGTATCAAGATGCACATAATTGATCTCCAGCAATGTTGTATGAATGAGTATTATCAACAGCATAATCAATCCATAGTAGATGTCCTGCTGCAATAGCTGAACAAGAGAGAACGACACTAAAAAACTATAGAGAGCAAGTATACCTATATGCACTTCCCTGACAAGATGACGTTTACTATCCGATTTGTCCCTCCTTGTTGCGTATCGCAGTGCGACATGAAAAATAGTAAAACCAATAAGTGCTAATGACATGCTCAAACTCCCAGATCCCAGCCCACGACCAACGATTTCAGGGATTAGTATAAGAAATACATAGGCGACAGAAAAACCTCCTGCAAACGACTGTATAGTTTCAAGAATTCTTTTCGATCCAATCCGGATCTCCTGACCGGCAAAATGTCCCAGTGATAATACAATCGGCACAAGCAGTAAAATTGATCCCCACACGCTTCATTGTAGAAGTCTTTCTCATGAACAGCAAATTACCAGCTTTCGTCGCTCCTCTCAGGGATACCTTGCCTTTCACTACAAAAATGACCCAGTCAATGTACATATATAGAGACTTCTTCCATGGTGCAGCTCCAAGTGACTTACTTCTTGTACATCCCTCGATTACGCCATTCGTGAATTATGTAAAGTACCCAGCTGTATGACAAATACCCGTTTTTCCGGATACTTCTGCTTTGCTTTTTTCACAGCTTCCAACCTTGTCTCACCAATAAAATACTCACCATCTTCTACATTTACTGCAGCGTAGCTTAATTGACGGTAATTAGTAAATATATCCTGATCTGATACTTTATAACTCAGATCAAGGTCATGCCCATATGGCATTGCATTGTTTTGAAATTTTAGTGTACGTTCCATAGCGAATGGTTAGTAACACGAGGATTCACCTTCCTTCATGCAAAATCTCTGTACAATAGGAAATTATGAAATTTTAGCCAAAAGCAATGTGTTTTCGTCGTATATTTATACCAGAACACCATGTAAAATTATTAGGAGTGTAATACATTAACAATGCAAATGTATTACTTGAATACGTATTATATAATGAAAGTTAAATATGTAGTATATACTACCGTTTTGTAACTTGGATTTGAGCTTAGTTGAAAGATCTGCAAAATGAAGTCTTATCGTTTCTGGAACGATTGATTGAGCGCATCGTATTCTTCGGGCCCGTAAGAATAGTCTTTATGAGAACGTAATCGTTGTCATGTAGCCTCAAAAATACATATTCCAGCTGTGACAGAAATATTCAGGCTTTGGACGAATCCGCGCATAAGGATTTCAAGTAAGGTATCGGCGTTTTCAATAGCGTGCCTGGAAGCTCCAGCGTGCTCATTACCAAAAACAAGCCCTACGTTATCAAAATCCGTAAAATTGGAATCGTAGATACTCTTTGATGTCTGTTCCAGAGCAGTGCAGTAAATATGATAGCCTCGACTATGCAGGTCGTCATAACATTCTTCAGTCGAACCAAATACTTTAAAATCCAGCCATTTATTCGCTGAACTGGAAGTTGTCTTCCCTATCTTGCGGGGATTATACCGCTCCTGTTTTTCAAAAATAAAACATACTTCCTGCACCCCAAACGCCTCACAGGTGCGTAACACTGCCGCGGCATTATGCGGATCATGGATATCCTCCAGCACCACAACAACCCCCCTCTGCCGCCTCTTGGCTACACGGCGAATCTTTTTCTGACGTGGAGTAAGCATGGGGGATTATAGCATGGTTAAAATAATAGAATTAAATTGCTACCTCGTATACAATCTCTCCTTCGGCACTATTTCTTTTTGCAGTGACTTACTGCTCCAGGAGAGCTGGACTTCTGCTTCCTGACCCTGGTCGAAGTACTCAAGAACGATCTTATAGCGCTCGCCAGCCTCGAGATTAACAGTGCCAGTGGACTCGCGGGCATCAGTATTCTTCCAGAAATCAATCACCTCTTCTTCACCAATCATTAATCTCACTCCGTCATCACTCGTGATATGAAAGGTATACTCCTCAGAAAACTCAGGTACAATAAACCCTTCCCACCGGACAGAAAACGGATCAGCCTGAATACCGGGACGAGGAGCACGATACTCCCAGTTAAAATCAATGTTCTCATCCACTGCTCGCAAATACTGGTTACCACCGGGATTAATATCATTGTAATAATAACCACGTAAGCCATTACCGGTTGTAAGAGGCTCGTATGTTAACCGCTGGTTGTCATCCGGTGCACTTTCACTAAACTGGACTTGTAAACTTTTTATCGAATACCCGTCCCACACACTGGACTCTTCACATTCAGGCTCGCCAATAATCCATTCCAGGGTATTCTCACCCTCGGATAAAAGCGATTGATCAATAGGTACAAAAAATGTTCGCCATCCCTTAAAGGCGCAGTCATCGTCTGGAGGGTATGGTCCATGAGGTGTCACTTCAATTGGATCTGATCCATTAACCTTTACCACAACCTGACCAAACTTCCCGTTATGCACCTGTCCAACAAGCGCGGGATGTGATCCGACTTTATTTATTTGCATGGTTACAGCAGCAGAATCCCCAAGTGCCCGATTGCCATTATCTTCCAGATATACCAGCTCAGGAGCCATGATGCTTCTTATGTCCGGCTCTTCAGAGCCAGAAAATCTTATATTATCCCCCTGGTACGTGTAATGCTCAGTATTCCCAGACTTCTCAGGCTCTGAAGCCTGTGTGTTAAATAAAACCAGGCCTTTTGAAAATGGAAGGTCAGTGTCAAGCTCGAAGGTATAGGTATCACAGTCTCCACCTGGATTAATAATACACCAGTCAATAGACCGAGTATTAAAGGTTATACGCATGGTTCTTAGTATACCTGGATCTTCAAAAGCAGGATCATCCGGATACTCTCTTCCCCACACTTTCCAGTCGCCGCCATTATACAGCTGCCCGCTTTCCCGGGAGTGAACCCGTAAATGTCGTTTCTGATCACTAAATCCAAGCACAATGCTGTTTGGAGGATATGTCTCAGTGATAGGAGCCCATTCAACCGCGCTAAAATAATTCTCCTGACCACGAGGCACAATCACGATCTCTTGGGCGTGAGATTTATAACCCGACAGTAAATCCGTGTCGAATTCCAGCACCCCTCCATCAGAGAAATTAAACTCCTGCTTTGGCCAGAACGTAGCTATAGAGTACCCGGCAACATCACCCATGGAGGACATTAACCTTTCGTTGCAAATAAAAAACGCTTCATCAATCATATTCGCGTTGGAAGTGGATACTGTATGCGTGCCGGTGATATCAGCGCAATCCTCGCTATATCTCGCCTGGTATTCACCAGTCCCTTTCACATCAGTAGGATGAGTCCGATGAGTAGCCACATACCCAAAATCCTCCGGAAGCAGTTCCTGTGAGGGGGAGTCCGGGTTGAGACCATCAAACGTAGCTTCAAATGCCCAGGGACTCTCACGTTCGTTGTCGTCAGTTGTTTCACTCTCAGGTGCACCTGATAGAACAGAGTAAATAACAACTCCGATACCTAAAAGGACGACGCATGCTCCTGCAATCACCGCTACAATCTTTTTATTTTGAAGTACTTTTTCCATTATCTACAAAAGTATGTAATATTGATTTTCAATGCTAATTGTATCACAATCCAGATGTGTAATTAAATATGCACGGTGCAATAACTAATTTATGGAATCGGCATACAATCTTGAAGATATTTTCCCCCGGAAGATCGCGGCGTTTTGTATAGAAGCCGGGCATATCAAGGAAAAAGTAACCCAACACAAAGGCTTTTATTCCAGAAAAGTCCTCGGTTATGAGAGTAAAACAGGCAATTTTAAGCAACAGGAGATTGGGGATACTACTCTTTCCTTATCCGATCCAACCTGTAGTTTTCTGGTGCACTACCAGCATGATCGTATTGTTATCGAACTACGTAAAACTTCCAGGCGTAATGATGTTAATTTTTTCAGAGTGTCACTTAAGGCGTTTGGAGACGAGCACATATTCGGGTGTGGCGAGCAATGGACGCATTTTGACCTGAAAGGGCGCATCGTACCGATATGGATTGAAGAGCAGGGCATTGGCCGGGGCAAGGATTTTACAAGCAGTATTACCAGGCTTATTGGAGTATGTGGTCATGAGTTCACCACGAACTATTCCCTGCCGTACTTTGTTTCAACGAAAGGTTACTATTGTTATGTAGACACCCTCGCCTACTGCAACCTCGCGTTCGGAACAAATACGACCGCTCTGGAGATACACGGCTCATTTACTAAAATTATTATTGCAAAAGGCGGATTTTACAATACTAAATCCATTCCGGATATAGGAATACAGCAGACACAACCTCCAGAATGGCTGCACAACGGATCGATTGTCGCTCTACAGGGCGGGTACAAGGCGGTTACCAGTAAACTTCAGCACCTTCTCGATAACAAGACGGCTATCTGCGCGGTATGGATGCAGGACTGGAATGGTGGAAGGTATTCTGTAACTGGAAAGAACGCGCTGTGGGATTTTGTGCTGAAAGAAGAATTACACCCTGAGTTTACCAGAATACGTAAACATCTTGCACGGCATGACATAAAAGCGCTCGGCTATGTTAACCCATTCTTAATCAAGGGAGGTCAGATGTATGCAGAGGCATTGAAACATAAGTATCTGGTTGCCCGGAAGAGCGGCACCCCCTACCTGCTGCGTCCGCTTACATTTGAATGTGGCATGGTAGATCTTACGAACCCTGAAGCGTACACCTGGTATAAAAACTCATTAGTGGAAAATATGGCTGGGATAGGCTTATCAGGATGGATGGCGGATTTTGGCGAATACGCTCCTCTTGACGCACAGTATCACGACCGGAGTGTAGCTGCAGATGATGTGCATACATTGTACGCGAAAAAATGGGTACAACTCCAGTACGACATCCTCAAGGATAACCCTGAACTGTTTATCTTTGTACGCGCTGGATGGCTGGGAACTAATTCGATGACACAGCATTTATGGGGTGGCGACCAGCTGACTAACTACAGTCTTGATGGTGGTTTTGCCACGTCTGTACTTGCCGGGATCACAGCCGGGATCTCAGGGATCGGAGCCTATCACTCCGACATTGGTGGATTTATGACACTCCCATGGGCGAGGAGAAAGCAATGTCTATTAAAACGTTGGACAGAACAGAGCACATTTTCACCATTAATGAGAACTCATGAGAGCAATCTTCCTGCACTGAATACGCATGTGTATTCAAGTGGAGAGCTTATCAGGCATTTCGCGTGTATGACCAGAATACATCAGCATATCAAGTCGTATATTCTTTTGCTGCTTGAAGAGTACTATGATTCAGGCATCCCGCCTATGCGTCCGCTGATATACAAATATCCGGACAACGAATACCTGCTACACTATCCATATCAATACCTCCTTGGCGAGGAACTATTGATATGTCCGGTCATTGTTAAAGAAGATTTCAGGTTTTATATATCTGAACATGGATGGATCAATATCTGGGACGGGGAAGAAGCTCAGCCAGGAGAACATTTTTTTGACTACGACAAGCTCACTCCCGTTTTTTATAAAAATAACTGCGATCACAAAGCTCTTTTTCAGCAAGTGAGCTCTATGGTCAGTCTTTAATTTTTGGACTACTTCCCCTCTACCCTGACCGAAATGAACCTGGAACTGGCAATCCTGCTCATTGTCAGTATATGTTCATCACGATTCCATCACACACTTTCCATTAATTGGTTGCAATAATTCAAATACGCATTCGCTTCATTAAGATCATGCAGATTAAAGTATTCATGATGAATAAACCCAATTAAATAATTAACATGATGTATTCGTTCTCTCAGTAAAAACTCTTCAAAACTTACAGGTAAATCATAGTTTTGCTGTATCAGGCGGTGAATCCTCGTTACATTTTCTGAATGCTTCTCCAGATTCCAGATATCTCTCGCCGGAAAGGTAAGATACGCGAGGTCAAGACTCCATGGATGGCTCAGTGCACTATCCCAGTCAATGATGAAGATTTCATTATTTGGATCAATGAGCACATTATCCAGCCCAATATCATGATGAACTAAACTCGGGATATCTTGTACGAACAGCTTTGTTTGTTCAATCTCATCTATTAGTTTTTGTCCGTATTTGAACGTAACGTTGGCCTGACTTAGTTCTTCAATTTTTTTACGAATTCCTTCTAACATGAACTCAATATAATTTTCATGTGAGCCTTCTCCCTGCCTGGTATAACCAAATTTCGGTACATGAATTGTATGAACTTTTTGCAACTCTTTCAGTAATTTCGCGTAGTAATCATCAAAACTGATTTTCCCATCATGTAAAGCATCCAGCGCTAATTCACCATCAATATACTCTACAATTAAAAACCCATGTTCAAAAACTGGACTATCCCTCTCTTCAACGAGTACTTTTGGGAAACGAACTCCTTTAGCCAGAAGTGCAGAAAAGAGATCCATTGGTTCTTGTAATCCTCCGGCCAGCCTCTCATTTTAAAGGCTTTAAAGACATACTTTTTGCCACTACCATCGGTAACAAAGAAATTATGATTACCGGTCCCGTGCTTCGTTTTTATAACTTCTGCAGCTTTACGCTGTAAGACTCTTTCGAATTCGTTTTTTACAATATGTTCCATACGTTACTTCGTGATAGATTCTAGCATTTTTTGATGAGTAATTTGCTGTTCACTTATAAAAATTGGATTAGTTAAGACTGCAGTAATCAATAGTGCTGGTAAAGTCACCTTATGAATACGACAAATCCAGGATCTTATTCTCTTCTCAACCATTCCTACTCCTACACCAGGTGACTCCACGGTATAAATGAAACCTCAGTATCTCCAATCCTCTGACTTTTCTCCCCCCTCAGCCCAACGATATACGCCTCTTTGGGACTATATTTTTTAACGTAACTGATAAGTGATTTACCAATGCTTTCCCGCTCCAGGTTTCTGTACTTCACTTCATAAGGAACCTGTCTATCTATTCCAGAGTCGATTATAAAATCGACTTCAGCTCCTGCTTTCGTTCTCCAGTATTTAACTTTTGCAAAAGAAAACGGTGTCTTCTTTTTAAGCAAAAAATAAATAAAGTTCTCAAATACAAAACCAGCAGAACTACTAAACTCGACGCGTCCAATGTCTCCCGTTGCGAAGTTTCTCATTCCTAAATCATGAAAGTAAACTACGGGGGATTTGACAAGTTCTTGATTTCGGTTTTTATAAAACGGAGTAATACTATCGAGAATATATGTCTGCTCCAGATACCAGACATATCTTTTTGTCGTTTCCTGATCCATATCTAAAATATTTGAGATCTGGTTGTAATTTAAAATATTTCCGACTTGATTCGCGAGATAGCGTACCAGTAAAGAGAATTTATCAGGTTTATTTATTCCGAGAAGATCAGTAATGTCCTTGAGAAGATAACTTTGAAATATCTCTTCAAGGGCTCGTATTTTACCATCAAGATTCTGAGTAAGCACTACACGTGGGTATCCACCAAAGTTTAGATATTCATGAAAGTACGCTTGAGCTTTCAATGGATCACCTTCGATATAATCTTTGATTTTATTCTCATACGCGTAATCTGTCTTGTAATTCAGAAACTCCAGAAAATCAAGGGTGCTGATTTCAAAAACCTGTTTTCTGCCTGCAAGTGATTCGGAGATCTTTTCTTTAAGTTCCATACTGCCTGAACCTGAAACGATAAGCTTAAATTCAGGATGCAAGTCATAAATACCTTTCAAAAAAACTCCTGCGTTCTCTTTCCTCTGGATTTCATCGATGAGTACATACCCTTTTGATGAACCAAAGTGTAGCTTCAGGTAATTGATTAACGATAGCTGAGAATCAAAGTACGAGGCATCGAGTTCAGAATCAAGGTTTAAATAGATAACTGTTTCTCCGTTCTTGATAATGTGTTCCTTTAATAAACCAAGAAGTGTAGTCTTTCCTGACTGGCGGGGGCCAATAAGCATTGTTATCTCCTTCTCTTGTAGGTGCGATATAAGGTCAGGCAAGATACTTCTTTTTATCATATGCCTATTATAACCCAACTATTATACGGGTCAATGCCTGAAAAAGTAAGATCAAAGTCGGTTTTGAACGCAAGGAAATCACTCGTTCATAACCCGTATCTCTCCACTACTCTGATTGATGTGAATAGAGAACTGGTAATCCGCTTCATGGCACTCATTCGTGCAGTAGTAATGCGTCGCGTCAAATTTCGCTACGTAGCTTCCATCAAGATCTTCTTCTACCAGACAGATATCTGAGCTCAAATGGTCATAACTGATTAAAATATTACTTTGAAGTAGAAAATCGACAACATCAGCTGGTTTGCTGGACGCTTCATTGATTTTTTTGTACGTTCCGACTGTATAACTCTCTTCCTCTAACGCGGTCAGGTCTACCCGAACCAGATCGCTAAAGTACGCTTCATCGATATATATCTTTTTTTCTTCTCGTGACTCAAATAGTACTGGATCACCACCAACTGTATTAAAATCAGCTTCAATGGGATATACACTATTATCGATCGATTTCGAATGAATAACCTTGAAATTCTGTTCATTTTGAAGCGAGAGGTACACCGGATTACTGCTGCCTATCACTTCCAATCTTCGAACACAGTTCTTATCGTCATTTCCCGGAAGATCTTTTCTGTTCTGGATAATAAATGCCATGGTCATTGCAACACAAGCTAAAATAAGAAAAGGTGCTATAACCAGTACAGCGATAATTGTGTTGATATGTTTATTCATTTTAAAGTTTTTTCTGTGTATTATAGGAGAATTCTTGATAGGTGAAAAATAAAGAGATATTTTTATAGCTTTGCTATCGGTATGTGCATCTCAAAAACATACTCATCCTCATTTGTGAAGTTATTCAGCGAAGTCTTCAAGTACAATTCCCGATCACACGGATGCTCAGGGTCGCGCGATAAACCATGTTTCTCTCTGTAGGTATTCAGTTCTTTCCATAAAAGTGAGAGAAGTGTTCCTGACCCACGGTGTACGTAGGCAAGTGCGGTATACCCGGGAATATCTGCCGTCTGCAGAGTCTTCTTTGCTGATTCCAGTAATTCCATCCCTTCCATGTGTATCACCCCGACTTTCATATGCGCGTTTTTTGGCGTATATGTTTCATCTTCAAAAACTGTAAAGTATATCGCGTTCTCAGGGATCGTTCTGAAGAAAGCCTGCAGTTCGAGACAATACTCTTTTATATCCGCGTAGTGACCTACTTTCTGCACAAAAAAAATCTTCATTGGTTGGACTTTTTTAATAACAGGATTGAGTAAAGAGCCTGTGTGTTCAATATTGGCATAATACGCTTCAATATTCTCGAGCATGAGTTGCAATCTTTTAATTTCCTCTTGAACACGTGCTTTCTTAAGCTGAAATAAATCTTGTAACGAATGTGTATCCCCTAAATATACAGCTATCTCTTCCAGACTGAAGCTTAATTTTCTTAAGAGAAGTATTACTTGAAAATCAATTATCTGTTCAGGTGCATACAGGCGGTACCCGGAATCATTAACTTGTACGGGCGTGAGTAAGCCCTTTTTATCATAAAAAAGAACTGTGCGTTTTGTAGTACGCGCGAGCCTGGCGAACTCACCGGCGGTGAGTAGATGGTGTGACATATTGACTATAACCTTAGGTCATACTTTAACATCTTTGACAACTATGTCCAACACCAGTTCAATAACTCTCCGGGAAGCGAAAGAGCACAATCTAAAAAATATAAATCTGAGTATTCCAAGAAACAAGATAACGTGCTTTGTCGGTGTATCCGGCTCAGGCAAGTCGACGATAGCCTTTGACATTATCGCCAGGGAAGGTCAGAGACAGTACTTTGAGTCGCTGAACGCCTACGCGCGAAGATATCTACAAAAAAGTAACCGACCTGATGTTGAAGAGATAGAAGGCATCTCTCCGACTGTTATCATCAGTCAGGACAGAGTGCGCAACAATCCCCGGTCTACAGTAGGAACGATTACTGAAGCGTATACCTACCTGCGTATGCTCTACTCCCGTGTTGGAATGCCATCGATGGATTCTTCAAACTTTTCATTCAATCACCCGAGTGGAGCGTGCAAAATATGCAAAGGGCTGGGAAGAAGTCTTGAAGTCGATACCAAAAAGATTCTTGACTTCGATCTCTCGCTTAATGAAGGTGCTGTGCTCGTAAGTGACTGGAAGGTTGGAGGTAGAATGTGGTCGATTCTTAGAGCTACTGGTTACTACGATATGGATAAAAAAGTTCGTGATTTCTCAGATGAAGAACTGCAACGACTTCTCTACTCCGAACCAGTGCTCTGGCAGGATGAAAGCGAATACGGGGGGAATAAGTGGACGTATCAGGGTATTGTGACCCGGATTATGAAACGCAATTCCAACCCAAACCGCCAGAGTATCGAGAACGATCAGAACTACTTTTCGTTTATTACATGTCCTGCATGTAATGGAGGCAAATTAAATAAAAAGGTGCTCTCAGTGCTTATACATGGAAAAAGTATAGGCGAAGTGGCGTGTATGAATATCATAGAATGCCTTGAATTTGTTCGTTCTATTGATCACAAGAATGCCACGGTAATTAAACCGCGTCTTATTGGACAACTTGAAAATTTAATTCACGTCGGGGTAAGCTACCTTTCGTTGCACCGTTCGGCTGATACACTTTCCGGAGGCGAGGCTCAGAGAGTGAAACTTGCCAGGCAGTTAAGCTCCGAGCTCGTTGAAACTATCTATGTGCTTGATGAACCGACCGCTGGACTTCACCAAAAGGATGTTGCTACGGTAATTAGAAATCTCAAAAAACTTCGCGACGCGGGCAATACTGTTCTTGTTGTAGAACATGATGAAAGCGTTATGAGAGAGGCAGACACTATTGTAGAGATCGGACCAGGAGGTGGAAAGCGAGGCGGTATGGTCGTTTTTGCCGGTTCAGTAGATGAATTACTTGCCAGTACAACCTCTCTGACCGCGTCGTACCTGAATGCACCACATAAGTCGTCTATCAAAACCAGCGTCAGATGTGCGCACGACTTTCTTGAAGTAACGAACGCTTGCAGGAATAACCTGAAAAACCTGCAAGCTCGAATCCCGCTCGGGGCACTCACCTGTTTATCCGGACCCTCTGGAGCAGGCAAAAGTTCATTTGTGGACACAATTATTGAGCAACACTCCGCAAATATTGTACTCATAGGGCAGGATCAGATAGGCAGTAATAAGCGAAGCAGCATCGCAACGTATGTTGGTGCGTTTAACGATATCAGAAATCTCTTCGCGAGCGAGACCGGAATGAGTCAAAGTTTATTTAGCTATAACAGTAAAGGAGCGTGTAGAGCGTGTACAGGATTAGGGTCGATGGATATAGATATGAACTTTTTAGGCAATGTCGTCATCCCGTGCGAGGCGTGTCATGGCTCACGCTACCAGGACAAAGTCATTAAGTTCCTCTACAAAGGCAAGAATATAGCAGAGGTACTGAGCATGACAGTCGAAGAATCGATTCTATTTTTTGCAATCCATA
>JBMCLJ010000035.1:0-13216 GCA_048615375.1 Candidatus Dojkabacteria bacterium
AAAAGGTAAAGTTAAGTTATGTAGACGGGAGAGATATGATCTCTATCCTCGAATAGGAGATCAGTCTCAGATCAATAAAAGAATCGCCAAAAGAACAGCGCCTGGTGAACATCCAATGTTCCCACGACAAACGTTGTATGCGACACAGTTCAGAGAGAAGCAAAAGGTGAAGCGTATGTATGGCCTGCTAGAGCGGCAGTTTCGTCGATTTTTTGCTATGGCGGATAAGCAGCAGGGACAGACTGGTACAATATTACTACAGTTACTGGAAATGAGACTTGACAACGCGGTGTATCGAGCTGGCATGGCAAAGACCAGAGATCAGGCGCGCCAAATGGTTAACCACGGACATGTGCTCGTCAATGGAATAAAAGTAGATGTGCCTTCAGCAATTGTTAAGACTGGTGATAAAGTGAATCTAAAAGAAAAAATTACAGGGCAGGAGTGGTATGATGAAATAAAAAAACTGAATGAAAGCTACTCGGTTCCCACATGGATGAACAAAGTATCAGAATCTGAAGTTGAAGTTACTAATATCCCGGCACGTGAAGATGCAGATATGTCAATACGTGAACAGTTAATTGTAGAGTTTTATTCAAAATAACATTATGGCGTCACAAGAATTAAAAATAGACAAAATCAAACAAGAGGGTACTACATATGCAGAATATGAGATTTATCCATTTGACAGGGGCTTCGGTCATACATTTTGTTCACCACTACGTCGGATACTTCTTTCATCGATCAAAGGAGTATCAATAGTCTCATTAAAGATTAAAGGGGTAGATCACGAATTCTCTACTATGAAAGGTATTAAGGAAGACGTATTGACATTTATTGTGAATCTGTCAAAAGTTGTATTCCAGGTAGAAGCCTCTGAAAGTGAGACGGTTTCATTAAAGGTACATGGAAAGAAAATTGTGACTGCATCTGACATCAAGGTTCCTGGGAATGTTACCGTTGTCAATTCAGAGGAATATATTGCAGAATTAACCGATGATAAATCTCAGCTCGAAGTTGAAATGAAAATTGAGGCGGGATACGGATTTGAACTCGCAGAAAATGAAATAAGAAACAGTGAGGCAGGGTTGATTCCTGTTAATAAAAATTTTTCACCTGTTAATAAAGTCAATGTGAATGTTCGGCAAACTCGTGTTGGACAAAAGACTGATTTTGAAAAAATAGTTATGCAAATCTGGACTAAGGGTAATGTTGAGCCTGATGAGGCGCTGAAGCAGGCAAGTAAAATATTCACAGAGCGACTACGTGATTTAGACGCGGTAATACATGATTTTGAAGGTGATCTGGCTTCTGAGCGAGATAAAGAAGAAGAGTATGAGACTTCAGAAGAAGAGGAGGTGAAATAATGTATAAGAAAAAAAGCGTTTCAAAACTTGGTAAACCGAAAGACCAGCGGGAAGCTTTAATACGGTCACAGGTACATGATCTGGTGAAGCACGGCTACATCCGAACTACACGAGCTCGAGCAAAGCAAGTGGCACGAACCATGGATATTATCCTTGATCATGTGCAAAAAGGAAACAAAGTCCAGGTAGGGAAGTTTGTAAAAGACAATGACTTGAGAAATAAGTTGTTTAGATTAAATCTTAATGACAGGAAAACTGGATTTGTTACAATGACAGCCCTTCACAACAGACCAGGTGATCGGGCAGAAGTAGTTTTACTTGAGTTACAGGTAAGCAAAGCATGAAAACAACAACGTTAAAACCAAAGGACATCACTAGACGCTGGTATCTGATTGATTGTACTGATAAGATTATTGGACGAGTTTCTACTGAAGTCGCGAAGCGACTGCAGGGAAAATATAAAGCGAATTATGCGCCAAATCTTGACGCGGGAGATCATATCATCCTGATCAATACGAGCAAGATAAAATGGACTGGAGAAAAAGGTTCAAAAAAGCTTTACCGTAAGCATACTGGTTATCAGGGTGGTTTAAAAGAAAAGAATTTGGATGAGATGATGCGGGTAAATCCTAATGTCGTACTGGAAACTTCAATTTCCAAGATGCTTCCTAAAAATCGGATGAGAAGTGTGTATCTTAACAAGTTGCATTGCTTTTCCAGTGCAGAACATACGCATGAAGCTCAAAAACCACAAACTCTAGAAATTTGAAATATATGGCTAAAGAAACTAAAGAAAAAGAAATATTACAGTACGCTGTAGGGCGGAGGAAACGTGCAATTGCACGTGTACGGATGTATCCTGGCTCCGGTAAAATTCTGATTAATGAGAAACCACTTGAATCATATGTTGATTCTGAAGCGCAACGGGTTGAATTTTTAAAGCCTGTGGTGCAGGCAGGAATGACTGATGATCATGATTTTACAGTAAAAGTTATTGGTGGGGGTATTTCAGGACAGTTGGGTGCAGCTCAGCATGGTGTGGCACGTTGTATTGCAAAGGTAAATGATGATATGAAAAGCGCGATGCGTAACGGAGGTTTTTTAACGCGGGATCCGAGAGAGAAGGAACGAAAGAAAGTGTATCACGTACGTGCACGAAAGATGCCACAATTTTCAAAACGTTAAATCCTGTTTCGTGGCATTTCACACGAATGTTACGATTTCGGATTTGATCTGGTATACTCCTTTCAAGCGTGAAGAGTAATTTTGTTCTTTTATAATGCAAGTGTAATTCTGTAATGGTATTTGATGTCGAGGTAGCTCAGTTGGTAGAGCGAGGGACTGAAAATCCCTGCGTCGCGGGTTCAAGTCCCGCCCTTGACACCATCGACATATTGCCAATTATCAATTGTCAATTTAACTTGAGTGCTTAGCTCAGCTGGTAGAGCGTCTCGTTTACACCGAGAATGTCGGGGGTTCGAGTCCCTCAGCACTCACCATTCTTCACTTCTCGAAAAGTTTGATTGGTGTATCGATTTGGTAGTTTCATTATATCAGAGCTTCAGGTAGCAAGCCGTCTCGATGATTTTTTCAAAATCATTGCTTGTCTGGTGGTGGAGTTTGAAGTTGTTGCCAAACTAACGTAGAACAACGTCGGGACAAGGTCTAGTTCACAGTAAATTCCGCAGTATGTGTTGGGAGACAGGTATTCCTGTGTATTTTTCAAAGGAAGTGAACTGGGGAGAGAGGTTGTACTCAATGAAGAAGTACTCGCCATTTTCTTGTAACCCAACATCAATTCCACATAAGTCCGCGCCGATGTGGCGGGTGAGAGCGAGACACTGGTCGAGGATGTGCTGGGGGAGGATTATGGTGTCGTGGTTAGAGTATCGTACACTTGCTTTGTTCTTTCGTGTACGTATTTCCCGCTCAGCAGTCCCAAGTATTGTATCCTGAAGTACAAGTACGCGATAATCACTCCGTAGTGTGTAAAACGGCTGAAATATATACTGTTGGGTCTCGTTCGTGTATATAAATTCCTCAAGCTCGTCAGAAGAATACAAAATTCTGTTTCCTGAGCCTCGTGAGGATATCCTTTTTTTGGCTATGAGCGGAAATGATATTTCGTTTATCTGGGCGAGGCGGGGGTGAAGAAGTGGGGCATGCGGGAGATGCAGCGTGGCGAATTGATGCGTCTGGAATAGCTTGTCATCATATTGTAAAAATGTGTGACGTCTTAAAATGTTTTCATCAAATATGCGTGCAAATTCATATCTCTCAAGGATAATGGTGAGTAGAGCAAGGTAATTGATATCTGGTTGATTAGCGATGTAGGGATATCGGGGAATGAGTATCGTTTTATTAGAGTCTTGTATCGAGGATAGCGGTGATGTGGTATTTTTAATATTCTTGTAGAAGATGAGCTCCACGTTATGATGAGCCTGCTCCGCTTCGGTATGCAGGTGTCGGGCTGAGTTATCAGTTATATCAGAAAGAATTACTAGTTCCATATAGGTATGTTACAGTTGGATAGTATCACCTCATGCCCAAACCTGGAAAATTTTTATCAGTGTGGTTACATGCCTGGGTCATCAGATTTGCTAAGGAATAGCGGATGTGCGACAATTTATCTACTGTGTTATGAAAAAGATTAATGTTGCCTTTTATATAGAAATCAGCCCTGATCAAAATGACCGTGGCCATATGCTGCTCGACTCGTTCAGGGATAATCCGCATATAGGTACTGTTGTGAAGTACTTGCCTTCCCGGCTACGATTTACAGCGGAACATGGAAAAACTGTTTTTTCTTTTGATGACATGATTGTAAGTCCTGAAACACTCGATATGCTTGTGATACGCGGTGGGTTAAAAGATATTGCGCTCAATAAACAGTTCATTCACCATTGTAGACAGGAAGGTATTAAAGTATTTGATAATAATATGACAGAAGTTGGGTATTTAATTGATAAAAAAGCAGATAGCCTGACGTTCGCGAGGAATGGCTTATCGTTCCCTAAAACGCATTTTGTGAATGACGAGATGTTTCTCCATGCCCTGGAGCCGTATTTTCCACTTGTTATGAAAGCGATTAATTCAAGCAGGGGAAAGAAGGTGTATAAGATGCGGTCTCTTGATGATGTCCGCAAGGTAATGCGGGATCTGAATAAACAGTCAGGGCAGTTTATATTCCAGGAGTTTATTGATTACAAGTATGATTTGCGTATGTTGGTTATCGGAGATGAGGTGGTAGCGACTATGCGACGATTTCCAAATGAAGGAGATTTTCGTGCGAATCATTCTTTAGGTGGCAGGGTAGAGCTTTTTGAGCCAACAGAGGCAATGAAAGAATTTGCGATACACGTTGCCAAAAGATGTAAGCTCCATATGTCTGGAGTAGATATACTTGTAGATCATGATGATAGAATGTACGTTATAGAGGCGAACAGAAATCCGGGTTTGTCTGGGATTTCCCAGACAACAGGAACAAATATTGCGCAGTACGCGATGAATTATATGCTGGAAGTAATGGGATATGAAGGGCATACTCATAGGTAATACAAAAAGTTATGAAGCCACCCGGTTACACGCATCTGCTGTTGCCGCGGGGCATGTATTGCGTTTACTTCCAATACGGGAACTTATGGTTGGTATTGAAGAAAATGTTCCTCACATCAAGTCAGTATTTGGCGAATCATTAACGCAGTATGATTGTTATCTGTTCAGAGGTTATGGGAAGCATGTATGGGAGATTATAGTATCCGCGAGGCATGTGCATAGTCTGGGTAAACGGGTTGTGGAACGTAAGCTGGCGACAGACCGGTATGTATTATCCAAAATTCCATATACTGTTGCAACTGGTGGGGTGCCGGTTATTGATACGAGAATTATTTTTTCTTTGACTGATGAAGCTGTCAGTGATGTAATCTATCCCGCGATTGTCCGGACAACTATCGGTGCACGTGGAGAAGGAATATTTAAAGTTCATTCACGCGAAGAGCTTAACGAGGTATATAGCAGGATAGGTCCAAAGGTGTTGATTCAGCCTTACATTCCTGTCAGTTATGATTACCGGGTCATGATTGTAGGTAATAAGGTGCTAGGCGTAATGAAAAAGTATCATGCACCCGGGAGTTATGTATCCAATATCTCCGCGGGAGGTACGGCTGAAGTCTCTTCGTTGCCTGAGGAGGTTATTAGTCTTTGTATGAAGGCAAAGAATGTTTCTAATGTAGAGATTGCGGGTGTGGACGTCATTGAGCATGAAGGGAAGTATTATGTGCTGGAAGTAAATGCAGCACCACAGTTTGAAGGATTTGAAAGGTGTACCGGGATGAATGTAGCTAGGGAGATTATACAGTATATCACTGAAGGAGATTTAAGTAGATCCTAACCCTATAGCGTGGTAACATACTGTATGAGTTTTCATCTGGACAGTTACGTGCATGGTATGTATCAGCAGTTGGCTACTGATTAATCTATTAGCTTGCCAACCTTAATACCAAAACCAGGAGTTGGCTTGATCAACTATGTCATTAATGAACTTGATTTGCAAAACATAGAAAACATTACTCCTGAAGTGATACAAAGTTCTTTTGAAAACCTTTTACAATATCTTGGGGTGGAAGTTACTATTGGCTCACAGGAAGGAAGCGGTAAGGCAAGAACAGATGATGGCTGGACTGTTGAAGTCACTGATACACGTAAACGTATCTCAGTCAGCCATTTACACCGAAAGATTAGGATTCCAACTACTAGATTCATCTCAAGTCTTGCAGAGTTACAACGCTTACTTTTTGAAGAAGTGTACATTCATGTCCTTCGTGGAGAGAATGCTCGTAAAGAATTGCCTTTTCATATTTTAAGCACTGGAACGACTCGATCTACTGATACTGAAGAAGGTCTAGCTGCTATATGTAATCGTTTGGCAAGAAAACATTATTCCAATGATGGGGAAGCTTCTTCAGAAGGCGTAATGGAGTTCTCTCCTTCAACGCTAAAATACTTAAAAGCAGGCGCAGTTATTCATCATGAATTAGGTATTTGGGGAGTAGCTGCAGCAATTCGACCCCTACTCACATTAAAAATATATGTCAGAAGGTATAGATAGAAAACAGGCCGAGAAGCAAGCAATGGAGTATGGACTTGAACGGATTGTAGGATCGCTCTTTCAAGGAGTTCCTTCATGGACAAGAGGAGTCATAAATCATAAAGATTTGGGGTATGCGAATGGCGTTTCAGATGTGGTTTGCTTTATAACAAAGAATCCCGACATTATTCCTCAACTTATGAGGCTGGGAAAAATTGATGTGAGTGATCCGGTGCAGCTAGAAATTGCGCGAAGATTTCTTTGACGAGTTATTTTACAGACTAGGGATTGACTTATGTCCCTGGTAAATACCTTTCAACTACCTCAAGCACATAATCCCTCTTCAGTTCTTCTATATCTTCCGGTATGTAAAAACCTGCTTCTCTGAGCAATTCTAACTGGTCAGGGGTGATCTTGCCAGCGAAGAGATTGTACACATTGCCGCCCCGTTCTATGAACTCCCATATATATCTGTTGCCGACAAGATATTGGGCTATTTTAGTATGTACATGCCCTTTTCCCGGGTTGTGCATGCCCCGATGAAGCCGGTTCGTGAGCGTATTACGTATTTGTATCGCAGTTTTATCCTGCTCGATCTGCTCCTGTACACGGCATACAAGTAGAAGTTTCTGCTTCAATATATCAGGCTCAAACTCTATCCCAAGCTGTACCGCTATTATCCTCAGATAAAAATTAATTAAATTCGGCACATCAACCTTGCAAGATTCATAAAATGTTTGCTGTTCAAAGTACGATGCAATCCCCTCTTCAACATACAGGTTTTGAGAAAGATTATTCTCAAGCATTCGCAGTTGCCTGCCAGCTGCATTACGATTACATGCCCCTTGTTTTGCGCGAAACACATGCACAAGTATTTCATGTACAATAATCTTCGTTATCCGTTGCCAGGTGGTACTTGTCCTGCCTGGAACTCCAATTGTCCTTCCCTTTTCTACATAAAACAGTTCCCGGTGAGTATCAATTCTTGTCTTAATACCATGAAGTTTAATATGCCTGCAGAAACTTTCCAGAACCCTCCGTGTCTGCGCGGGCGACAAAGTGGTTCCAGGTAAGACTGAAGCGCGGCTTAATTTGTACTTATCAATGCTTTCCTTGAAATCCTGAGGAGTTGCATCGATGTGGGCTTGCTTCACTCCGTAAAATGCTGGTTTCGTGAGTTCATGAATATCAGGTAAAGAACTAATATCAGCGAAGTTATGTTCTATCGAGTAGGAGACAAATGCTATAAACTCATTAATAAATTTTGTACGTGTAGTTACATTCGGCAGGGGATAGAGCTGATGAATCAGTTCAGTGACCCTGTTGTTACGAGTATACCCAGACAGCCGCAGGTCATACTTTGTCTGCCAGATTTTAATTCGTATTTGCAGCTCTTTAATTCTTCTACGATAATACTGCTGAATAAGGAGATTTGGCTCACGTTTTTTCAGTTGAGTAGAAATCCTGGATAACTGGTGAAACTCACTTTTGAGCCTTTGGCGGATATGCCTGAGCTTGCTTTTTGGTAGTTTCTTCCGGTCCCAGTCTACAATTCCCTTATCAAACTCCGAGACATACTTTTCAATTGTCGCGCTTAATGTTCGTATTCTCCTATTCCAGTAATAGTCGAGAGGTTTCTGCATACACTGATTATAACAAACTTATATTCCGCATGAAGGACAGTTACTCGTGTTCTGCCAAATACTTCTCAGCCTCAAGCGCGGCTTTACATCCTGAGCCTGCGGCTGTGATGGCTTGCTTGTACCGAATGTCAAACACGTCACCTGCTACAAATACTCCAGGAGTAGAGGTTACGGTCTCCGAACCCGGGACTGTTTGTATATACCCGTGATCATCGAGTTCCAGCTGACCTTCAAGGAAGTTTGTATTTGGATCATGCCCGATGGCTACAAACACACCATCGACATCAAGCTTTGAGAGATCCCCCGTGGCTGTGCTTTCAAGGGTTACTCTCTGTACTACAGTTTCTCCATGTACTTCTGTGATAACCGCGTTCCATACGACACTGATTTTAGGATTCCCGAGCGCGCGGTCCTGCATGATTTTACTTGCCCGGAATGCATCACGACGATGAATTATGTATACTTTTGACGCAAATCTTGTTAAAAAGCTGGCTTCTTCCATCGCGCTGTCTCCGCCTCCGACTACAGCAACAACCTTGTCCCGGTAAAACGCTCCGTCACATGTAGCGCAGGTAGAGACGCCTCTTCCTTTAAACTCTTCCTCGCTTGGAATACCAAGCCACCGCGCGGAAGCACCTGTGGCAACGATAACAGTTTCTGCTTCATATACCTGATCTTCAACAAATATTTTCTTAATTCCTTTATCTGCAAAATCAACTTTTGTAGCATCCTTATCAAGTATCTCTGTTCCAAAACGTTCCGCCTGTTTCCGCATATGCATCATGAGTTCCGGCCCCATTATTCCTTCAGGAAATCCAGGAAAATTTTCAACCTCAGTTGTCATCATGAGCTGCCCGCCCTGCTGGTAACCAGCGATAAGCATTGGAGATAGTTCCGCGCGTGCAGCATAGATTGCCGCGGTAAGTCCTGCCGGGCCTGACCCGATAATTACTACTTTTTTCATAGGGGATATGATATCAGATTCATCCTTCCAGTCCCATAGCCACCCTGCGGGCATGCAACGTTTCAGGCTCTTCAATAGTAGAAGTTCCTTCTGCATCTGCCTGGGTACCATATCGTTGTTGTTTTCCGGATTGTAGAGCGACTTTGTCGTACAAACGGGCATACAGTGGACGGAGTATTGAGTGGTCTTTAAGTGACCGTTGCATCTCCAATAGGTATCGTTGCCGCAAGGTTCTTGCTTCAGGTAGATCCATGACGTACATGAGCAGCCAGTATCTTTTCACACTTGAAATACCAAAACGCTTGATATCAACAAAACCTGCTCGTTGAAAGATTGTATGAACCGTGGCTATGCTCTCTTTCAGTGTCACTGGCCTACGCTGGATAATAGCACTGAAGTCATTCTTGCCCAGCATCGCCACTTCATCAAAACCAGTAAATATCTTGGTAAAGTGTATATCAATATCTTTTTTAATGCGATTTATAACTTCTTGTGAGACAGATCTAAGGGCCTGCATAATATTCTTACGTGATCTATTAAACCAAATCACAACGTGAAAGACAATTATGAAGGAAATAGACACATTTCTACTTTACTTATTTTGCTGCTGTAGTATGCTTCTTCTACTGAAAGGCGGTTAATGGTTGATAAAAACATCAGGACAGGCATCTATATCATCCTCCTTGTGACTGGAGTATTTTATCTTTCCTATGCAGGGTACAAAGAGGACGTCTGGACAGTAAGTGTTACTGCAGGTATGATAATTCTACTTCTAGCCGGTCTTGTAGCCAATATAGTGCAGTATGAGAAAGTCCGTTATGTTGTAACGTCTCTTGCGCTACTTTGTATCATCGGATTAATAATTACGACTCCTTCTTCATTTTTTCTCCTTGCTATCGTGAGCGTTATTTTTTCGCTGACTTTGCTGGGAGTAGTATATGCCGTACTTGGAACAGGAATATATTCTGTAGTATACACAGTACTGGCCTGGTACGGTATCACACAATTCAATTTTGTTCATGTACTCCTCGCAACAGCCATACTAGGGATGAGTGTATATACCTCTGTTTTCCTGGAACGGCTGATTGGAAGAAAAGATTCACATATACAAAAGGTCGAAACAAACCTTGTTGACCTGCAAAAAATTCATAGTAAATCCAATAAAGCGCTACAGCAGATTTCCCAGCACGCTGATCAGATCCAGATTATCAATGAAATGAGTGGAGTGTTGCAATCATGTGTGTGTGAAGAGGAAGCATATATCGTAATTTCTGCTGCTCTTGGAAAACTATTTCCCCATGATCGCGGTGAAGTCTACGTGATAAAAAACGAAAATGACCTCGTGTATAAAGTAGCGTACTGGGGAGATGCTGTAGAAGCCAGAACCATACTTCAAACATCGGATTGTTGGTGCTTACGACGTGGTCATCCCCATGTGGCTATAGAAGAGGAAGGCGCCATGAAATGTGTGCATAATTCCACTCCGGGTTGCGATATCTGTATTCCTATGAGTGCCCAGGGTAAGTCAATCGGGTTCATGCATTTACGGTGTGGAGAGAACGACGAATCGCTTCGGCTCGATGTGGACAAAAGACGCAGAAGTTCTCGATACCAGCTGTGTGTAGCAGTAGCAAGCACCATAGCACTCGCGCTTTCCAATATTGCCCTTCGTAAGAAACTCGAGCAACAGGCGGAAAAAGATCCGCTCACAGATGTGTATAATCGTCGGTATATGGAAAAACAACTCTCGATTGAAGTGAGAGATACCCCGGAAATGGAACACACCGTAGGGATTATTCTGCTCGATATTGATTACTTCAAGCACTTTAACGATACATTTGGGCATGAGGCTGGAGATGTATTATTGCGAGAGATAGGTTTATTGCTCAAAAGATTGGTAAGAGAAAGCGATATTGTATGTAGATACGGGGGAGAAGAGTTTCTGGTTATTATGCCTGGCAGCGATGTGAAAGTGCTTAAGGATCGTGCAGAAGAGGTCAGGGATGAAGTGCAGAGGATGTCGGTATACTATAATAATTCATATTTACCCAGCGTGACCGTATCGTGTGGAATTGCCGAGTATCCTTCTCATGCGGTTACTGTCGAAGATTTAATATCTGCAGCAGACAGCGCGTTATATTTTGCTAAGTCTTCTGGAAGGAATCGAGTAATCATCGCAACAGTTGTGGAAAGCTCCAGGATTCCTGCTCTTGGTACAGGGATTCGATAGCATACGCCAGCAATTAAACTGAATAAATATAACCACGCAGGAAACACAAGTTTCCTACGCGGTTACTGGCCTCCGGTTGCTACTTTTTTCCTATGTATTCTTTTTTCATGTACGGTATCAGTACGTCCGGTATTTTTATACTACCATCAGACTGCTGATAATTCTCAATAATCGCAATAAGCATTCTGTCCGGAACTCCGGTGTCATTGACAGTGTGGCATAGGCCTTTATTACCTTGTTTGTCGAGATATTTAATATTCATTCTTCGTGCCTGGAAGTCAGTTGCATTGGTGTTAGTACCTGTCTCCATAAAGTCTTTTTGTCCTGGTAGCCAGACTTCAGGGTCGGCTTGCCGGGCTGACGCGGCATATCCACTGTCTCCTGTACATTTTTCAACTACGTGATAGGGAAGTTGAAGCGTCTGGTGCAGCCAGTGGTTGATCTCCAGGAGTTCCTCGTAGACTGCTTCACTCTGTTCTGGTGCGCATACTACATCCATTTCAAGTTTCTCAAACTGGTGGAGACGTTTTAAACCTCGGACATCTTTTCCCCAACTTCCAACTTCAGATCGGAAACATGGAGTTATTGCTACCATCTTGATTGGTAGCTCTTCTTTAGTAATTGTTTTATCAAGATAGAGTGCAAAATTTGATGGTTCTGAGCTTCCAACGAGGTACAGTGGCTCTTTCTCCTCAAGATATTGTGTACTTACTTCATATACCTGGTCACGCCCTTCGGGAAAATGACTCGTGCCAAACAGAACTTTTTCTTTAACGAGTAGTGGCGGAACCACCGGAACAAATTCTTTTTCATATAATCGGTCAAGAACATAATCATGAATTGCTCTTTGGAGTTTAACAATATCACCTCGTAAATAAGTGAACCGGGTACCGGCAATTTTTGCTCCCTGCTGGAAATCAGTCATTCCTAAAGTTTCAAGGATATCCTGATGGTGCCTGGGTTCAAAGTCTTTATCCGCATGCAGTAACTTTTCCGGCATGAGTTCTGCGGTATCGTAGCCTTTACCAAGTTTGTTTTGAGGTATCTCACCTGTATCTGGTCTCCAGGCAAAGATTACCGGGTTTTCTGTATCATCTTTCCCTATCTGGATGTCAGGAAAAGGGATATTTGGAAACCAGGAACCGATTTCATCCCGTTCCTGCTCAACACTCAAAAGCCGTTCTCTCAATTCCTGCTCTTTCTCTTTTAATTGCCTTCCTTCATTCTTGAGCTCTTCGGTGATAGTGCCGCTTGAAAGGTCTTTTGCCAGTACATTTCTTCTCTGGTTTATCAACTCAATTTCCTGTGTTAACTCGCTTCGTATCTCATCCAGGGCGAGCCATTTATCTACGTCAGCTTTTTGAGTATCAGTTCCTTTATTGGCAATTAATTCTTTTACTTTTTCAGGTTTTTCTCTAATAAATTTTTGATCTAACATGACTGTGTGTATTTGTATAAGAAATGTAGGGGTGCAATAGCAAGAGTATACCCAATAAATAGATATTATCTGGAATATTGCTCTTTACCTTGTATGGATTTCGTGAGAAAACTATCCCTTAGAGGTTTTGCGTTTTTTGATGATTTTTTTCGCGGCCCCCGCCATGGGGGAGAAAATACCACCGAATGTTGTCACGATGTTTACCACATGAGCGATTTTCTGTGAAATCGCCTTCGCGGTGGTTAGTGTTTCATTAACTTCATCTATCGATCGAATAAGCTTAATCAGCAGGATGCTGACTAATATAGTGATAATTACCACACTTGCACTTGAAATTATAAAAAATACGTCACTCATAGTATAAGCTATTATAGTACAATCCTTTACTGGAATACAAATTGCAGTACCGACATCACGTAATTCTGCGTACAAATTTCTAAACGTAGCGCTGCAATGGAGCTTTTTGACTGTTCTTTACATTAAACAGT
>JBMCLJ010000036.1:0-13071 GCA_048615375.1 Candidatus Dojkabacteria bacterium
GAACGGGGAGGAAGTAGAAGCACCGGTTAAACTGGTCGTAGAATATGAAGTGCTGGAGTAGTACTGCTCCGGCACCTTGCCCTCCTCTCGACACGTAAAAAGATTGTGGTTGTATTCATGTTCAATTAATTCAGCCCTGCTTATAAGAAAACACAGGCTTTTCACTTTTTTAAATTTTGCTATACTTAACGCTATGTCTAAACACACATCAACGTTTATGAAAAAAGTAACTACTTCTGTTATCATCGTCTTAACAGTACTACTTTCTACTGCTTTCTTGACACAGATCGCGCAGGCAGATGTAGATAGTTACCTTTTGCGGGTCACAACATTCGAAGACTTACAAGATGCGGTTCCAGGTGATGGAGTCTGTCAAACCACCAGGAACAACTGCTCATTACGAGCTGCTCTGCAGGAAGCAAATGCTCATGAAAACTTTAATGAGATTGTTCTTGATTCTGGTACGTACCCGCTCACCATACATACCAGTGACCCAAAATTAAAACCCATCGTCATAAATCATGATGTGAAGATTGTCGGAACAGGAAATGAAGCAACCAGAACACTTATTACATATGCCGGCAACGCACCTGAATCGAACCAGTTGATTCACGCAATATCAGTAGCAGACAGCGCTACGCTGGAACTGATTGACATGCTCGTAGAACTCCAGGGATATACGGGCGACAGCGCTGTAGCAAATGGATCGGTAATAAATAACTATGGAAATCTGAGCGTTACCAGTGCTTACATTTTGCCACAAGCAGAAAACAGAAATAACCGTACAGCAGCTATTACCAACTCTGGAAGCTTATACGCGAACCAGATGCATATTAATGATTCTCCACAAAGGTATGCCATAATAAACGAATCTGGATATTTGAACATAACTTCATCAGACTTCAGGCAGAACACATCAGGTTTTCTGTATCAGACCGGAAAAGAAGCGGAAACAGTGTTACATAACGTATATGTTGATCGCCAGGGTAGCAGGGACGAATATAAACAAGAATGGGAAGCAACTATTTATAACGAATATGGCAGCATTACTGCTAAAAAGCTGTTCTTACAGGAAAATATAAATTTTAAAGACATTATTACTAACCATGAAGGCATATTAACTATTCAAAACTCAAAATTTCTCGGAAACGCAAGTATAAAGAATTCCTTCCTGAAAAACACTGGTACCACGATAATTGATACATCAGATTTCTTCGCAAATAACGCGCAACAATCCATAATTGAAAATAAAGGATCTCTCAGGATAAGTGAGTCTCTCTTCAATAACAGTAGTACAAGAACTGATAAATCAGGTGTCATTGATAATTTTGGAGAAACATCGGTTTCTTACTCGGGGTTTGTGGGGAACCTGGGAATTAATGGTGGAGGACTTGCTAACCATAACGTGATGTCTATCAAAAATTCGTCGATCCTGAAGAACACTGCTTCTGAGGAAGGCGGGGGCGTATTCCAGGAAAAGAGCATTCCGGGTATTATACCTTCACTTAGGATTGTAAATACAGTTATTGGTGAAAATGAAGCTTCACTGTATGGAGGTGGAGTTGCAAACCGTGATGGTGAACTTGTATTGCAAAACGTGACAATTCATAGAAATCATGTCAAGAATAACTCCGGACATGAAGCAAGTGGTGGAGGTTTATTTTCTAATGTTACGGTACGTAGCGAGTTATCGCTCTTTTCCAGAAACTATGTAACCTCCAAAATCACCACCGGGATGCCTTCCAGTGCAGTGCGCTTTGATAATTGTGATGGTACCAGGGTCTCACCAATACGAAATAATACAAATGCGGTCAATATGCTTGACGTAGTCGGAAGCTGTATAGTTGAAGCTTACGTGCTACGAAATCCAGATCTCCAACCCCTTCATAACTTTGTAACTTATAGCGAATCAAACATAACTCTTCCTGCATATCCCATTCTCCGTAACAGTCCAGTACGAATAGAAGTAAAAAATGACGAGGTATACTGCCCCATAGAAGACATGCGGGGTATCGTAAGAAATGATGACATGTGTGATATTGGAGCATTAGAGTACCGCAAGCCGGTTATGGATATTCACTCTCCTCTAGCAGGTACATATTACAAAGGTGAAGGAATGGAAGTATACTGGTATGCTTTATTTGAACCATATTATGATGGCGAAGCATTTGATACTACCGTAACCCTGGCATTAAAAGATGAACCGAATAAAGCGTTACTTCAAGTGCACGAACCAATGTATGACTTCGGATATCGGTATCATTTATGGGTTATACCGGAAACTCTGGAAAGTAGAGATGACTATGTAATTACTATTACAGTACGGCATACTGACGATAATTCTATCGCGGTACAAAAATCCAGTGAAGCTTTTTTAATCTCAGCACCTCCAACTCCAACCCCTGCGCCACCTACACCAACTCCTGCGCCTCCAACACCTACTCCACAACCTGAACCTGTTATGAAAAATGTTGAGGCTACTGTGAAAACATATACAGATATAGCAAACCAGGATGGAACTGACTCTCTCGACATCTACTCCGGTAAAACGCCATGGGATATTAAAAAAGAACGATGGATTGGTACCGGTAGTGATACAGAAAATTCATATCTTGGTCTACGATTCACGGAACTACGCATACCGGAAAATGCTACCATTACCTCCGCGAAACTTGTTATTAATAATGATAAAAAGGATCAATGGATAAGCACGGCGTTTATAGCACGAGGTGAGAAAAATAGTAATCCACAGCAGTTTACAAACGAAGATCTGCCTTCTGAAAGAACCACTACACAGAGCAGTACTACCTATAAAGCGAATGAAAAATGGCAGAAAGGGACTGACTGGGAGGTTGATGTGACCGATATAGCGCAGGAGGTATACGAAGATTCAGGGTCTATCGACACAATGGCGCTCATTCTTCATGGTGAAGGAAGCTCGTATGGACGTAAATTTATTAACATTACATTGAACGGGGAGGAAGTAGAAGCACCGGTTAAACTGGTCGTAGAATATGAAGTGCTGAAGTAAATGGAGACATCTATACCTGAGGTGTTTAGTTAAATCAGTATGGTTTGCGACATATGGAAGTAAAATTGTACAATAGAATCCTATGCAAAAATCATACTCTGACTTTATAGAAACATTTAATAGTATTGTTGCAAGTTCGGGTCGTATCCTTATCACTTCACATATGCGACCCGACGATGATTCTATTTCTTCTGTGCTGGCAATGTACTATTACCTCACCGAAACTCTGGGAAAAGAGCGTGTAGATATTATCTATTCAGGAGAAATCCAACAACGGTGGAATTATTTCAAATCATTTGAAAAAATCCACTCTACGGATGATATTGCTTCTCGCATAGATCAATTTGACGTTATACTTTGTTTAGATGGCAGCCAGTTCTCCCGCTTTTCATCCAGTCCTCAGAAAATAATAGAGTCCCCTGTGAAAAAGATTTGTATAGACCATCACGCTTCCCCAGTGGATACATTTGACACGGCGTATATCGACTCAGATCAAACCTCATGTGCTGAAGTTGTATACCAGCTTTTTTTTGAGAAAGCAGAAAGACTTGAACCTGCCATCTGTGAAACGCTATTACTCGGGATAATGGGAGACACAGGGACATTTAAATTTATTAAGCCAGAGCAGTCCAGCGTGTTTCAAATAGTTGAGAGACTGGTATATGAGGGCAATATTAATATTCAACTACTTAAATCGAGATACGAAGGATTTTCCCAAAAAGCTTTTCAGCTTATCCAAAAGCTGGTCAATAATTCCAGCATTATTCATATACAAGGTGTACCCGATTTTCTTATTTCACATATAAATTCTGAAGAAATTGAGAAAGAAGGGTATACAGGCCTTGAAGCGAATGAGGCAGCACATATTTTCATTCATATGTTTGGTTTAAGTATCCATGGTGTATCATGGGGCATGGTGCTCTACCCGCTTGGTCAGAACATTAAAGTCTCAATGCGCTCACGGCCGGAAAGCACTAACGTGCGTATTATCGCCGAAGGAATGGGAAGAGGAGGTGGCCACGACAGAGCTGCGGGAATGACGTTTACCGGGATGGATCCAGTCAATGGCATGGAGCAAACGATAGAAGAAATACGTGGTTACCTAATAGAAAAGGGGGTTAAGCTCACCTAAAAGCTGACTTGAATACATCATAAACAATATAAAGTGATAGATGGAGAACCAAAATATCCAAATTTATTACAAAGTGAATCAATTAATATTTTGGATCCAGCACAAGCCTCAAATTATTATAGACTTTCTCGATTTAACTCGATTGCATTGAGTCTAAGGAAGCTTAGTTTGGGCCCACAAGACCAAGAACCTGGAACGAGATTAACAGAGGGTAACATCTTTATACTCAATGATGGTACATATGTAGTATGGGGAAATACAGAAGCTCAGGGTGTGCTTGAATTACATAGCCCACAATCAAACGGATCTTATCAATACAATGGAATCCAATCCTTACCCCGTGAATATCAAATCATAACTAATCCTACCCAGGTGGTACTTGAAAAACTAGCATCAACCCTGGGCGCTGAGAAGTTTTCTAACTTAGTACAGGTTATCATAAAAGAAGTAAGTGACCATTCACCACTTCTACGGCTTAGGCGTGAAGATTTAATGTATATTATTCTTCATTGGTATTGCGCATTGCTTCCAAGTAACGAAGAAGCGTACGAACCCTCTTCCCTTGCGGTTTCATTTTCAGACTTAGGTAGTCCTGTAATCTCTGAATATACTACTGACAGGATATACGAAGAAATAAATAATATAAATCATCTTTTACAACTTATACACACAAAGCTTAATCCAGCAGAAATGAAACAGGCAGTTGATGAAATTAAAAGCTTCATGAAATACTCTGATTCTGCTTTCCATAACATCCCGTTAGATATCTTTCTTTTAGTTGCACAGCAAATAGAACAAAGGGATTTTACAAGAGAGCGATTAATCCGTTTGAATGATATACCAACCCTTGATTTGCATATTAATAAACAAGAATGTCAAGCACAACCGAATAGTATTGCTGATATGATTAGATCTGGGAATAGCTCTCCTCCTACCCCCCTCCCCCAGGAGTATTACCATATTATTAGACTGGCCCCACCAGAAATTGAATTTGTGCATTTCCCTGATATTGTTGGTCACACAGGCGGACTACCCGGCGACACCTGGTTTACTGATGAGACGCAACGAACATATGGCTACACATTGCAACTTATGAGCGATTTATACTATGGGAATGCAAGAATTAACAAAGACAAGCTATCCCGTGAAGAAAGAGCTATTCAATTATTCAAAGATACAAGCGGCAAATATTATGTGAGTGGAGATGGTAGGCATAGAGTAGCAGCATTAAAAGCATTACAATATCAAGGAACAATTATAGCGGAAGTGAGGAAAGCAATTTAACTAAACGTACTTATTGATTTTTTTACCTTGACAACACCTCGTTGCCAGACATCATTCACCACTACCCCGACAACCACAGCTGCTATCGGATAAACATACATAACGTACCAGGAAAGTTTTGTTTGTACCAGGGTGACAATAAGAAGTACTGCAAGAGAGTACATTGTAATGAAGAAGTATCTAAATTCGCCTAAGTATTTTTTCCTGTGCCATAGTAAATAGGCTATTCCAGCTAAAAACACGAACCCGGTCAGGAAGAAAGAAGGGTTAGCGAGGTTTGTTACGTGAAACAATATATCTTCGCTATGTCCCTCAAGTGCAAAAACAGTTCGTTGAACCGTATGATAGCCTAAGTACGGGCTCCAGAATGCAGTCCCATACATTAATGACATAAAAATATGCCACGGAGCAACACTAAGAACAAGTACAAAAGCAAAAGTAAATATGTCACGAAACGACATAATCTTTTCCTGCTTTCTTATGAAAGCATACAGGGCAAAAACTATAATAGGAAGCAAAGCAAAGATGCCTTTTGTAAGAATTCCTAGCCCGGTAGTCAGAGCAATGAAGAATACTAACCTACTGGAACGCTTTTCATAAAACTTAAACAATACAACAACCGTTACAAACATAAACAAAAGCTGCAAGGCATCCAGATCAGCCGATCTCAAATTATGTGTTGCAAAAATGCCGGAGACTCTATTCACGAAAAGCTGCTGGCAGGTTAAAAAGCTAACAGCCGCGACCAGGGTTACTTTTCTGCCAAAATATTTATGTGAGAAGTAGAGCAGGAAGACGAATAAAATGAATCCTGACAAAGCGGAAAGAAACCTCAGTACAAAATTGCTTTCCCCGAATAGTTCTACTAAAGCTATAGTGACGTAGTACCAGAGGGGAGGCTTTTCGAAGAATGGCTCATCATCGAGCATTAGTACAGGAAATGAATTGTTCGTAGTGGTACTATGCACCACGTCTGCATTAGTTTGTTCATCCCATCGTTCCAGATCCCTCTGCCCCAGCCTGAAAAAAAGCAGAAATAATGCTGTCAAGACTGCAACCATGAGACTGATCTTGTAAACCACTGCGCGTTTATCGAACCACCACCCCAGTATTGCCATAAAAACTCCACAAATACCTAAAACTCGATAAAGAAATCACCCGCCTGCTTCCGCGCGGATCTTTAACTATGAAGGACACAGGATTATCTTCAGAGCCAATAAACCCGACAACCACTTCCGAATGCATTCCGCTTAAACCTTTAACGGACGCTCCGGAAGGAGTCTTCCACGTCTCCCAGTTTGGACCGTTAATACCATTCCACCACCACACAATAACAGGATTACCGGCTGCAATTTCTTTAGCGAGCTGCTGGGTTGACATGCCCCGGTACACTTGATTACTTACTCCGTACCCGGAAATCGCCCCTGATATCGGTCCCCAGTGTACTCCGTAACCGGGATTACCATCCGGATTCCCGACAAAGCCACTGTTTGGATCTCCCCAGGTGATTGTATCTCCATCAACTTTTCTCTGAGTAGAATCTTTTGGCAAACGATTATAAACATCATACTGACTGACATTCACCCCACGATATTGCAGTACCATCGATGCGGCAGTAACATTACAAAAGAATGGTTTTTGCTGCCGTATAAGAGGTACATCAAGCTCTACTGTCTGCATGAGAGAAGTAAATGCGTAAGAAAAAGCCGTTTCTGAATCCCTGCCTTGTATTGATTTGACTCCAGAACTGATCGTGTAGGTGTATCGCTTATTGTACTCATAAGAGCTTCGTGGCTGAAATACCATAGTATTGCCGTCCCAGGAAAAGCTACCCTCAATCTTTGGAGAGATGCTAAACCTTGACTGTGCTGATTTCTTATCAACTTCCTGATCGAAGGTCACACGAACCGGCGACTGTAGTCCTACTGCGCCGGCACCATTAGAAGGGGAAACACCGGCGACTTTAACAGAACCAATAGTTTGAAAACGGTGTATAATCTCTTTCTTTAGTTTCGTATCGCCTTGTCCCTGGGTACCTTCAGCAATTTTAATCTCATATTTCGTACCAAATTCAAGATTACTTTTTTTCTTCAAGATCAGTACTTTATTCCCCGCCTCCCAAACAGGTTCATACTCGAACTCGGGTTGCACTGTCATGTTCTTCATTACCGACTCCGGCAACATTTCTTTGCTGAACTCAATCTTTACTTCTGAATCAACAACAACAGAACTTCCTTCAGGTATTATACTCTCGATCTCCGGCGCTTTTACAGTAGTAAAATGCAGCTCATGAATCTTTGACTTCTCGAGCAATCGTTCTACCTGGTTCGTTTCAAGATTCAGTATCTTATCCACCCTGAATAGAGTAAGTGTGTACTCAGTAGACTGAGCAAGTGAGGACACTGGCACGATACTAAGCGATTCTTCTGCGAGCTCATGACTCGTCTCAACTTCAGGAGTGAGCTGAAATTCAATTTCAGAATATTCACCAGGATTTTTTGTAAAGGTTACTGAGAGTTTTTCATTTACATTAATTTCTTTCGCGTTATCTTTGATTGAAGCTTCCGCGACTTCAGCGGGTCTGTAGGTTTTAAAGTAGGCTTCAAAATCTGGAGATGGAAACTGACGATATGATTTCACGTTACTTACATAGATATATACATAACTTTCATCACCAGGCTCCAGATTGTGTTTAGGATAGAAAAACACTTTCCGGGAAAATGGCAACTGCTCAAAAGACTTTTCAAACTTTATATCTCCCTCCAGCTGGGGAACCATATCCAGTTTAAATTCTCCCTGATGTACGGGACGGTCAAACTTCATAACAATTGGCTTTCTTGGATCTTCCCATTCCGCTTCCGAAGCGGGATATAGATGAACTAACTGTGGGGGAGTATTCAGAAGAGCATCAATAAGATAGTACGTCGTTCCTACTACCGCGATGTTAAACATAATTACCCAGAAAGCTGGACTTTTGATAATTTTTACCGAAAATATAGCCCGGATAAATGCCAGGTTCACTGGCAACTTTGGAAAAGCCAGAGGAATTCGCTTTTTTGCATATTGTGCAGGTTTCGATTTGGGAGCAACGTGCTTTGCAGTTTTTTTCGTGAGTGTCTGGGTACGCGAATTATGCAGTGTTGAAACAGTAATCTCCATACTCTCGCCCTTAATGAATGGAACCAACGCTGTATCTGACTTTGTGTTTCTCAAACGGGCCGCTTGTTCCTGCTTTACTTTCGTTTGTTTAGTATATCTTGACTTCCTGGTAATAACACGAAACACCTCCCACCCTATCCATAGAAGATTAACAAGTATAGTAGCACCAATTATGCCTGCTACTACCCAAAGCCATGATTCAAAAGATGTTGTGATGAATAGTATCTCCATAGTCTTAGCGTTTCATATCATCTAGTAATTGTTACAGTATTCGTATGACTTTTCAAGTGTGGTATACACCAGAGGCCCCGTATCATCTTCCGCTTTATGTTTATTTAATTCTACGAATAGTTTTTCAAGTCGTGGCTTATCCCGGTGAAACCAGTGTGGGTGGGATAGATAGGTGATAACTTGTTTATCGGCAATTGGTTTGCCATTGAAGTTATCTTTGAAACTTTCCAGCATCTCAACCTCTGTCTGATTTGTTGAGTCTCTACCGTTATTTGGGAACTCCCACAGGCCAATATCTGGAGGCGTTTTTACGTTCTGGTTATTGCTGGAAATTTTATAAGGGGGGGTTTTAGTATTGAGATTCCAGTACCCTTCAACATTATTCCTCCCGAATCTATATGCTTCCCTGCCAGAAGAATCGTATTTAAACCCCAAAGCAGGAAGTACTTTCAGGTTATCAAGATTAATGAACCAACCGCCGGCTCGATAGCCTACTGGTTCAGGCAAATTGTAGTGTTTGAACTTCGTTAAGCCAAATTGCACGATTTTTTTAAATTCTTCAGGAGGGTATGAAGCAGTAAGTACGGTATAACCGTCTTCTGAAGGTGACCAGCTCACTTCCTCACGAATATCAACGCCTGCTGCCTGGATAAAATCATAGTGCATATGCAGATGCATACTGATTTCATCTCCACGTTTTGTCTTACGATCTTTCACCCAGTCAACGAGGTATTGTCTCCTTTGTTCAGTAATTCCAGGTGTGATAAAAATTCTGGGATTAAAATAATGAGTAATCGGCATCCCATTCGTATCCGCAATGGTGTCCATATTCCGCAGGTATTCCTCTTTAACGTCATACCCTTCCCAATCCATCGTCCAGGTAATATAGAGCGGATAGCTTACATTGAATGTATGGGTAATCTGTAAATTATCATAGGTAACTTTAATTGTATGAGTTCCCACTTCCAGATCTTTTGAAAAAATTGTTTCTCTATGTTTCACATCCTGAATTTCAGTGGAACCTTGAATATCAGTGTTATCAATTTCCCATGCTACAACGTTACCAATTGGTTCAAACTCAGGATTAAAATCCAGTGTAAAACTGAGATTATTGAAATTCTCCTTAACTTCCTCGCCCTTTAATACCCACTTCCTGTTAAATGCGTAGTCGAATACTCTATTTTTTTCATCCATCAGCTCATGCCGAACATTTACTCCAGGGCTCTGTTTGTGTGTATCAGTGAGATATTCATTTTCCTGCGCCTCAGAATTACCGTAATACACGAAGTAGTTACGTATAGAAGTTCTTCGTGGAAGGTCTTCTTCAAGAGCAAATTTTATATTGGTTTCTGTAGTATTAGCGTTGCTGAAAGTAAAAGGAATTATCTTTAATTCGTTGGTATTGTTCTGGAAAACAATGCGGATATCACTGCCGGATACTTCCGCTTTTTTTTCTTGTACTAATGCCTGATGGTCAAATGTCAATGAAACAATAGCTGCGGCAGAAAACGTTTCATAGTTTTCATTTATCACCTCCAGCTGGCGGGAATACATCCAGCTCAGGTTCCACCATTTCTTTTCCGGTTCCTCCACAATGGTCATCTCAACTTCCGTGTTCGCCTGTGGGTCACTTTTGTGCATATCGTCATACACTATCGTGAATACAAAGTACGAAGCGATAAAAATAACGACAATGAGTACTCCGACAAATATTTTGTTCAAGTTCTGTGAGGTTTTACTTGTTTTTTTCTGTTGTTTTGCTGCCATAGTAGCTTCGCGCCCGGCTTACCAGCACAGGCAACGCTGTTAAGAGTATTGTAAGCGAGATGGGCAAAAAAGGTAAGCCCTTCACACCTAGCCAGTGAAGACCGAAGAACACAACTATATGTAACGCCACAAGTTGAATCGAGTATAAACTCACAATCTGTACATAGTTACAAATTTTTTCTCGCGTAAGCAGTGCTAGTACCAAACGTGCAACAAATAAAAACGCGATCACACCAACAATGTTTCCTGTAACAAATAAAGCGTTGGGAGGCCACCTTGTAAATTGCATACCGCCAATCAGTAGTAAAATCAGAACGAGTAGTACGCCAGCACAAATTATAAGAGCAAACTGACTACTTTTAAACTTCCTGTTCACATGTCCATGGAGCGCGTAATATACTCCCAAAAGGAAAACTGGCATGTATTGCATAACTGGAAATGAATATACATTCTCATACCCCCAGAGCAAGCTGAATACCTGCTTCAAAGGCTCAAACTGAATGTTCGCGAGCAGCGTACCCAATATAAAAATCCCCACACCCACCGATGCTACCCGGGTCAAAGAACAGGCTATATGTCGAATAATCACCTCTCTGAACACTGCAAATAGCAGCAAAAACAGTATAAATGCCAACAAAAACTCTCCATAAGCGGGGAATGATTGGAGGAGTACAAAATCAAGCAGCAGGCGGGGATTACCTGGCTCTCGATCAAGATATATGACTGCAGAGATAATCACATATGCTATATAGACTATCAACACACGCTTCCCTGCCTTACGCCATCGCAGAGGATGATCCATATTCTTCCGGGCTTTAAATCCAAGCGCTGCTCCAAAACAAAAGAGAAATAAAGCGAAACAAATAAAATTTCCCAGATCCCGTAATACAGAATTGGGAAAGCTGCCCACGGATAGAACCATACTGGCATGCGCGAACATCATCATAAACACAGCAGCATACCGCATAAAATCAATAATCAGATCTCTCCCGCCACGCGTACTTTTTTCACTAACCATAGTTACAAGTATAAAATTGTAGCAAAATTCACAAAACTAAACTGTACTCCAAATTTTCTCACTTACTATGCAAGGTGTACTTGCTTTAACTGACCTCATACACCACACCTACCGGCTCAATAAAGGTAGAAACACACTATAAGATCTGCTTCCTGGGTGCAAAGTAACTTTTTGAAAAGTATGGAAAGGGAATAAAGCATTGTCAGGATCAAACCCCTCATTTGCGGTCGTCATCAAAGATATTGAGCCATCTCTTTCTTCAACAACAAATACATTGGTTCCATGTACTTTTTCTAAAATTGTTCCTTTTTCTTCAATTAAGTTCTGGTTTTCAGTATCAACCTTGAAAAGCCTGATGCCTGATGTTGTACGGTCTTCTCTGAAGTCAGAGTTATTTATACCTACATATAGTACACCTGTTTCCGGGTCTCTGTAGAAGAAGGTATTATCCCAACCCAACGTCCAGGCGAACCTCGTTCCGTCCGGCATGAAGAATAAATCATTATTCGTTACACGTTTCCTTGTTACTATATCTCCCGTTCTGAAAAAAACGTCCATATAAGGCTGTACAGTTTCGCGTGTCGGGCACGCTGCTACTATCAGCTCAGTAGTAGTATTACCTCGTTTAACTTCTCTAGCGTCTATTTCGGGTGTATGCCTCGGTCCATAACTGGTATCACATGTCGCTTCATAAAATGAATTAGCTCTATAATCCTTTGTGTGATCATAGATATAGATACCTGCAGTCGTCCGTACTACCACATCACCAGAAGGAGATACAATAACATCGAGAGGTTCATTTGAAGAGCTATATATACTACCCTGGATTTGGTTTTCTGCAAGAAGATTACCATCGTTATCATAAATCTTGATTCCATGGGCAGCCGTATCATTTTCATAATCCTGTTTTGGCTCTGAGACAGCAACAAAGACGCTATCCCCAAAAGCGACATTCTTCACATTATGATCCAGCAATTTCCAGGGCATTTGAGTTTCCCTGATGAGTAGACCTTGATCATCAACAGACATCGATAGTATGTTGCCATCTTTAGCCACGAGGAAGACTTTGGAATCTGCATAATGCATCCCAACAATATCAGTGTCAACACCTAATTCCCGGTACGTGTAGGTACGTAAAAATGTCATTTGGTTTCCCCATTCCCGCGGTGAACTTGAGCCATATTGGGTTTCTTTTCGTTGAGGAAATGCGAGCACCTTTTGTCTGTTATCCGCAAAGATGATAACCGGTTCTTGAGTACCAGGACTCTCAAAAGTAAGAGTATGGTCGGCTCCAGTCCAATAAGTAGTGCCCATATCTCCTAAAGCGAAGTATCCATATTCTGTAGTACCATTCAAATATTCGGTACGATACGCGTGTTGTGGAAATGGGTTTTCATTCGTCAGCTTGTTTGTAACATATATCGGTCCGATATATTCTACATACGTCCC
>JBMCLJ010000037.1:0-12894 GCA_048615375.1 Candidatus Dojkabacteria bacterium
AGAACTCTGGGCATTCAGTGGGTTGAGCGTTGCCTGGAAACAAATCCTAACCCAGCTGAGACTTTTGTTGCTATTTTTACAAGCCCCTACCAGGACGTCCATCAATGGGCGCTTACCACAACAGCACTACGAACAAAACTCCGGGAGCACACCGACTCGGTAGTCCTTGGTATAATTCAGTATTACATTCAACAAGATCCTAACGAAACGAAAAGCCTTATAGAATCAAGTCGCCAATCCGCAGCGCTTGCAATAGGATTACTTGAGAATAAGGTATCAAGTGAAACGTTCGAGCATGTAATCACACATATAGAGTCGAATAAAGAGCATGTCCTCATACTGGCCGGCACATTCATCGTGCATTTTGTTGACTCCTATGGGATAGCAAGACTTCCTGAATCAATCTTGCCTACCCTGCTTTCTTCTGAATCTTCAGCGGTGAGGGCGATTGGTGTAGAGCTATTTGGCAAATATGATGACGAAACACTGCTTACAAAAAAACATGAGCTACATAACCTGTGTGTCGTCAAGGATGATGAAATCCGAGAACGAGTATATCCCGTCATAACTCGACTGGCAAAAGCACACCGAGAATTTGCTGAAGACTTATTTGTGCTTTTTGTACCGATTATTACGCAAAAACAAAAGTATAAAGGCGTCAACAAAGGACTCTATCAATTACTTGGTATCAACTTGCGGGAGTATCATAGTACTATAAACGATGATACTATGTGGCTGTTACTCAATGCACGAGGCAGGTGGGCACAGATGCTTGGCATGGAGATTTTAGGATCCCGAAAACCTGAAGATCTGGATTGGCGGCACGCGATAACTCTTGGTAACCATGAGCTAGTAGATATACGAAATTTTGTGAAACGAGCACTTGATAGTAATCCTGAAAAGGCAAAAGCACATCAGGAGTCAGTACTTGGCCTACTTGATTCACGTTGGGATGATACACGACAGTTTACTTTTAATTTTATTGAACAAAACTTCCATGATGAAGACTGGACGCCCGAAGCAATCATAGGCATCTGTGACAGTGTTAAGCCTGATGTGCAGCAATTTGGAAGAAAGCTGGTAACCAGATTCTTCCAGGAGCAATACGGCCAGGAGTACCTGGTAAAACTTAGCCAGCATCCTACGGTCGCAATGCAGGAATTTGTAACAAACTTTCTTGAGCAGTACGCCGCAAACAATCCGAAGCGAATTGATGAGCTGAAGCAGTACTTTATCACTGTACTTTCGTTAGTGAATAAAGCGAGAGTCGCGAAAGAAAGAATTCTCATTTTTTTGCACCAGCAGGCACTACAGGATAAACAAATTGCCGAAACCGTTGGTGAAATAATTACCTGGCAGTCCGCGACTATACAAGTATTTGATAAATCCAGGATGTTACAAATCATGAATGATATCCTCACGCATTACCCTGAGATACGTATGCCAATCACCCGTAAAGAATTTGAAACAAAATAACATGCAATTTGACTACAAATACAAAGGAAACTCAACTGTAACAAGCTCTCTGACCAGCACAGGGCTCTCCTTCGCGCCGGATACTTCACGTGACCCGACATACTTCTCCGGTAGGGTAAGACACCCACTACTATTCCGGGAGGCAATTTCATCACTTCACGATGTTGTCGTTTCTGACTTGAGATTTAAACCCAGAGATACCTCCGAATATAAAGAATGGGCAAAGCAACAGGAAGACCAGGATATAGCAGTGTATTTAGCTCAGGAAGGAGATTTGCAGGCAAAGATTGACGCGTTACGAACCCGGCTTTCACGAGTCAATGCTGAGACTAATGTTATAATGCAACCGTTTTATACCGCGAGGAAGAAGTATTTTGATTATCTTTACCAAAAAGATAAAGACGCGTGGTACGTCCTGGATCCTGTGATCACCGTCCATCCTGATGAAGTATTTTTTTGAAGCATTTAGTGAAGATGAATCCACATATGGAAGATTATCGTGTGATTTTGAAATGTTTGAAGATATCTCAAAATTCTCATATGGAACGACCAATATTGACTACTCTGAGAATCTTTACAACGAGTTCCAGAAAATGCGAAATTATAAAGAAACTCGCTTTGAGATAGACCCTGATGGCTTCGAAGTAAGAACCACAGCGGAAGACGTTTTTAATGAAGTGAAGATTGAACTGCCTGACAGCTGGATGAGAGGTTTTCTCCAGGTAAGTACCGCGATGTCGCTTCCCGCTGTCACCTTCCACATTCACCCAATGGATATGCACGCTATATGTCTTATTCTTCGACGTCATAAAGAAAAAATTGGACCTCGTTCGTTGCGCTTTAAACTACGTCCAGGAATGCCTGTCGAGATTACTTTTGACCCTTGGAACTACACTATTACCTGTCCCCGCTCTCAATACCAGGGAAAGGAAGAACGGGAAATCCGGGTGTGGGGTCGAAGAAGACTGCATGTACTTGAACGGCTTATTTCCGTTACACGTTCTTTCACAGTGCATTTGATGGGAAATGGCATGCCTTCGTTTTATGTCGCTGATATGGGTACGATGAGCTTTACACTTGGCTTATCCGGGTGGACCGCGAACGATTGGTCTCACATGGGTAACTTTGATTTGCTTGCTCCAAGGGAAGATATTGATGTGACAACGAAACAGAAAGTCTTTGACGCGCTGAAAACAACATGGAAAAGTGATATTGACTCACTGGTTACTATGACTGGACTTACACGGAATCAGGTGGTTTCCGCGTTAACCGCGTATACCCAGGCTGGAAGAGTCATGTACGACCTCCATAAAGGAGTGTATCGGGTACGGGAACTTACAAAGGAAGAACTTCCGCTCTACGCGCTACGATTTACCAGTGACCAGGAACGGGACGCGAATGCCCTCCTCGTCTCCAACGCGGTTACAATACAGATTGAATCGATACCAGGAGGAAAAATGCTCAACGCTTTGGTAAAAGATAACCATGAGTATACGACAACTGTCTTATTAGACGAGGATGAGGGTATCGCAGATGCGCGATGTACATGCAACTTTTTCCAGCAAAATAAACTCCATAAAGGTCCTTGTCCACATATTCTCGCAGCAAAGATGAAATACATGCAGGAGCGCAAAGAATCAATTATTTCACAAATTCCACATAATCATGCTACAATACACTAAGAGCGGTATACAACCTTGCATTATAAGAATGGTGGATCGCCATTCGTGCAGTAAGCTTAGCATCGCATCACTAGCTCAGTTGTTACTGTACGAAATACCACTGTACGTAGATTTCCGGTACGGATTCCGGGAATCGAAATCGACGTACAGTGATATTTCGCTTGAGTTAACTGATCTAGTTCCAGGACTGGTTCGAAGGTATGTATACCGCCTTTTTTCTTTTTTACATAATTTTTCCTTGCTAAACCATGTTTAATCCCTCTGCTCGAAAACAGGAACTCTACGACCGTATCCGTGATTCATCAATGGATAAAGTTGTTCTTGAGGAAATGCAGAAACTGGGATTCTGGCCAAAGGACACAGGGAAACCTGATCTACCTGAACAAATCATTGAGGAAAATAGCAAGCTCACTCGGGAGCTCCAGGAGCTTATCCAGCGAAAAAACATGCTGCATGACCGGGCTCGACTACTCAAAGAGATCCGGCGACAAAAAATGGAAGCTTCCAGACGAAAACGTCAGGAACGTAAACTGCAAAAAGAACAGGAAAAAATTGCCCGAGCACAGCAATGGGCACAACGACAGCAGTCAGAAATCACCTACCTGGGTGAAGATGTATCGAAAGGGCTGCATAACCGGCAGGAGAATCCAGAACGGCTTGAGAGCCGAGGCCTGCCTGCCTTCGGGAGTGAGAAACAACTTGCTGAAGCGATCGGTATTCCTTTATGGGAATTAAAGTTTTTAGCTTTCAACCGAAAAACCGCGACTGTTTCGCATTATAAGCGATTTTACATCCCAAAAAAACTGGCGGAAAGCGTCTTATTTCGGCGCCAATGCCCAGGTTGAAACACGCGCAACACTGGATTCTCGAGAATATTCTCAGCAAGGTAGCTGTAAAAGAAGAAGCGCATGGGTTTATCAAAGGTAAATCAATAGTTACCAACGCCTCGTTGCACACAGGTCGAGATGTCGTTGTCAATATTGATTTAAAAGATTTTTTCCCAACTCTTTCTTACAAACGAGTCAAAGGCATGTTTCGATCATTTGGGTACTCGGAACATATCTCCATAATCCTGGCACTATTGAGTACAGAACCTGAAGCTGATGAAGTAGTTTTAGATGAAAAAACTTATTTTGTCGCTAAAACAGATAGATTTTTACCTCAAGGTGCACCGACGAGTCCGATGATTACGAATATTATCGCGAAACGGCTGGATGCTCGATTAGCAGGGGCTGCCAGGGTCTACGGATATACGTACTCCCGATACGCCGATGATATGACATTTTCCTCTACTGATAACTCACAGTGGAGCCTGGGGCAGTTACTGTGGTTTATTCGGAAAGTAATTGTTGAAGAGGGTTTTACTCTTCACCCCGACAAAGTCCGTATCATGCATAAATCCCGGCATCAGGAGGTGACAGGTATTACCGTCAATAGTAAAGCTGGTATCAGTAGAAAAAAGATAAAGCAATTCAGAGCACTTCTCTTCCAGATAGAAAAAGACGGCATCGAGGGGAAAAAGTGGGGTACTTCTGACAATCTCCTCGCGGCGATTCATGGTTTTTCCAGCTACCTGTACATGGTAGACCCGGTCAGATATCAACCATATATTGACCGCGTTAAGGCGATTATCTCTGCGCACAATTTTAAACATACAAGAGTTCATTATCCCGGTCAAAATCGTGATTTCTACTCGTCATACCAGCCAAAGTCAAAGAATAAGTTCACTCTTCCTGAGTTCACTCTTCCTGAGAACACCAGAGAAAAACTGAAACTAGAACAATTTGTACAACAAAAACCAAACGAAACAACTCAACAAGCTCAACAGCGTGCTGCTGCAGTCTCAAGCCAGCCTGTTTCCACTACACACATGCAAGCACAAGATCCGGCACACACCAAAAAGCAAAACAACAGAATATATACAATTATCATCGTTGTAATGAACCTGTTATTCGCCCTTTGCCTGTTTTGTATCGGTCTGACCATGATTGTCTAACCGCATATATACCCGCTATGCATTTACAAATCTATTTATAGTAGTAATATATGTTCCTAAAGTAGTAACTTTAGGATGAATATATACATTCATATCCGCTCGTCAGGTGATAAAATCTTCAGGCGAGTACTTCAAATCCTCGAGAAGAATAACTCACGTACGAAACTCATTTTTTATAGGCTTCTCGTACTGTTGTTCGCGGTACCAATTACATTAAACCCTTTCCTGTCGACATATGTTCAGATACAAATTCAGGCGGGGGAACAAAGCGAAAAAGTGTTCACCATTGATCCTCCTCTCGCAGATGTATTTGTAGCTCAAACAACACAGAACGGCAATCGAAGAATGCATTTCGCAGGAACGTATATTGATCATACAATATGTAGTCCCGAAGAAGGCTGTCCTCCGGTCTACAAGCAGGCAAGAACGCTGATGAAATTTGAAATGGAGCTTCCCGAAGATGCTATACCTTTACGAGGGGAACTGCTTCTGTACCATTATGGTTCCAATGAAGAGCTAAGTGTCGTAGCGAGCCGGATAACAGAGCAGTGGGACGAACAGGTTTCATTCCCTGGTCCGGAGTACGAAGGCAATTACGGACAAGCTCTCATCCCTAAGTTCAATACCAACCGAATTGAAGAAGTCGCGGAAAGAAAAGTTCCTCTCAACCAGGAACTTTTATTAGAATTACTGGAAGAAAATAATGGTTTCCTGATCAGACCGGAACACAACCCGGATGATCCCGGAATAACATTTTGTTCAAAAGACTTCGATGACGTGATGTGTGCGGAAGAACACGTCCCACAATTGCAAATTACATACATAATCAACAACAAACCGCTCACTCCTGAACTTCATGAGCCTGAGGACACCGCGAAAATTACCGGTAATTGCAACGAATCCGTCGTACCGGCAGTGGGTACATGTCGTGAAAGTATGCCAGTACAGGTCACCGTTGGCAACATTCAAGATAACGATCCATACCCGGGAGATCTGAAAGGAACATTGATTGAAGTATTGAGAGGAGAGGATCAGATCCACGAAACAGATCTGATCAGGGGATCTGGTGTTGTTACTGAAGAGATACGTCTTTCTGACGGTGTGTATCAATGGAGAGCCAGGTCTGTGGACAATTTACAGAAATATAGTGACTATTCCAACGTGAGAAACATAACACTGGACACAACTCCCCCGGTCATTCCAGTTGTTCCAGAACCTCCACCGCTGACGAAACTTGCAGCGAATGCATCTGATACACAGATTGCAATAACTGTTCCTCCGATTCAGGACAATATTACAGATCAGGAAGAGATAGAGTACCTGCTTGAATATTCAGACGAGAGTGATTTTACAGTACCGCATCAAACCATCTGGCAAAGCACCAGTGCGTTCTCACTCAAATCGGCCGGCATTGATGGTATCGCCAACAACGCTGACGACTTTCTTGAGGATAAAACGTACTACTTCAGGGTAAAAGCCAGAGACACGATGAACAACATCTCCGCGTGGAGCGATGTAGTGTACACGACAATTTATTTTGATGTCAACGATATCAAGCCGTTAATCCCTATCCTGAACAAAACGAACTGGGGTATTAAAGATGGTATTGAAGCGGACGGAAAGTATCCTGAGCGTTCAAGATTTAATTCTGATTATGTTATCAGGTCAAAATCAGTCAAGCTAACCGGCATGGCAATGAAAAACCAGGCGGTGACTGTGTTTGTCAATGGCAGGAGTTCAAGAGAAGTGAAGGCTGCATCAACTCCCTGCAGGAAGTTACAACTGGAAGAGAATTATACAATCACGCTCTGTTCGTTTACAACAAGCTTCACTTTTAACGATACTGGAGAAGATGGGGCGAATGGAGAGCCTGTGCATAAGTACTCCTTTCAGTTTCAGAGTAGCAATGAGAAAGGCGACAAGTCCCACAAATCTCCTATGACGGGCATATTTCATGAAAGCGCACCTCCTCCCCGACCTATAACCACATGGATGTCTTCATCGTCACATAATCCGCTCATTAACTGGCCTCCAGGGAAGAAAACCGTACAGACGAGGAATAATCAGATAAATGGTGTAGTACAGGTAGAAAGGTTAACTGATATAAAAGTTGTAGCGGCCAAGAATGGCAACCAGCACACTGACTCACGAGTAGTGAAGAATATTTACGGAAATAATCACAGATATACTATCAGACTAGGAACTAACTCTAAGGACACTGGTTCCTGTATCAGGACAGTTAATGGCAAGCGGGTCGGAGTCTGTGGCGACGGGAAGTACGAAGTAGTAGCTACTTCTTTTGACGGTCCTGGAAACAAGTCTTCCAGTGCAATCTATGTTGAACGCGATACTGTAGCGCCGAACAAGCCAAAAGTGACACTTTCACTGTGCGGATCGAATATATGTGGCGAGATTTCCGGAGAGAAAAACAGTAGTATTTATATCAGGAATAAAAAGTACGGAGCGATTACAAGCTCTTCGAAAAAGATTACTATTGTGAAAAACTGGTACTACAACCGCGAATATTCGTTTGAAGTCACTGTACGGGACAGTGTAGGGAATACTTCTGCCAGGACAAAAGCAACAATTAAAACTCCAGAGCCAATCTACTATCGCGGAGGTATTGACGGAGCAAATAAAGAGAATCCTCACGCTGGTAAAACTGGCTCAAATTGCCAGGAGATCAGGTTTAACACAAGAATTAACGCGAATGACAAAACCTATAGCTTGTCAAATATTAACATTCCAGCTCCACAGCTAACATTTATTTTAACTTCGTTTAATAAAAATGTATCACTGTACGGCGTAAGTTTACCAAAGCGTCATACAATTACAACGAATATTGAAGTTTCCTATTCGACATACAATGAGTCGGTTGAGCAATGTGGCAACCCGATTTCTCCTGGCCGGATTGCGTGCATTGAGGAGAAGATGGGGATAGATAATTTGTGGAAATGGGATTATAACGTCATTTTACGTTGTTACGGCATATACAATTTTCCATGTCGAGAGAAAGTATACGCGAATGAACGAGTTGTCAAAGACAAAGGCGAGCATGAGTTTCAGGTGCACCACGTCATGGTGCATTTTAAGAACGAGCCGGCAGCGAAGAAGCCAATTGGCAGTCTGTGGAATGACAATAAGGAAGGCAAATTCCGCCATGAAGTGCTGCTTGGCGACCACGTCAATGTGAACGACAGGGTACAGGCGCAGACAGTTATCTTCGGTGAATTTACGTTTGAGGGTGTTACGATTAACTACCGGGGCAAAAACACCCAAGAAGCCGGAAAAAACCACGGTTTACGCAGTGGATGGAGTAATGAACTTATCGTTGATAAATCGGAGTTTATCAACCTTAAAGGTCACCAGGCAAAAGTGCTTCCAGTGCCGTATTTTAACCAGTGGCTCGAACCAAACGGCAGCTACCATCCACCAAAAGGCAAGTGGATGTGTGGGGCTGCTAGCTCCGTCATGGTAGCAGGGTACTTTGGCAAGCTGGACTATGACAAAAATAACGAGTACTCTCTTAAAAAATACATGTACGCCGACAATGGTCAGAGGATTACCACGACCTGTGGTCACCTCATGGGCGGAGCCTTCGGACTCACCAACTACACCTGCAACCAGAGCTGGGCTCCCGGAATGCAAAAATACGCCGAACACCATGGGTTGAAGTGGAGGTATTTGGCGGGGACAGTAAGAGACTCAAGAGGAGTATATCCAATCGACCCAAATACTGGCGGTTATATAAATGAATCAAGGCTAACGTTTGAAGAGGTTCGAGATTCGATCGACAATGGTCGTCCGATTATTATAGGTTTCAAAAGGGGAAACATTGGACATATTATACCTATAATTGGCTACACATCAGATGGAAAGATTGTAGTAAATGACTCCTACAAAGATGTTCAAAATTCAGCCGGAAGTTATAGTAATAATGGAAAACACGCTATTTATAACTTAGACGATTGGTGGACAATATATTACGCATTAGAAATATCATTATGAAACACTTAAAGAATAAAAAACTGCTTTCAGTAATCATTTTAACATTGTCAGTTGTAACAATTTCAATACTATACTTTTTGCAAGATAAACAAGATCAAAGCCATAAAGAAAGTGAAAAAACGAATACTGAAGAAGTCACTTATATAAATAAAAGTCTACAAAACAGCAGTTTGTCTATTTCTATTCCTGAAAACTGGACTCAGAAGTCAGAAGTGATTACCAGTGAAGAAAATTCAGTACGTCAAAGTTTTCACATAATTGAAAGTTCAAATATCACGATACGGATAATTGAATTGGACTATAAAGAATCTCCAGAGTTTGAAAATATTACTGGAGGTACGCCTGTTCACATTACCTGGTCAAAATCTGAAATGTTACCAGAGTTAATTGAAGTTGGTGAACTTGATGGAAAGACCGTGTACTTTAATCTTGAAGAAAGAGGAGGTGTTGTGTTTGCTGATTATGGTGAGGATAGAGTAACGGATGAAATGGATCTATGGACTGATACGAAGGAGGATAAAGTTTCAATTCTGTTCTTTATTAAACCAGAAGTACCTGATGAAGAAATACCTGACAAAATTGAAGAAATTAAAAAGGCCATCCTATCTTTAAAAGGAACAAAGAAAGAATAAATCATGGACTATAAACTCAAGATACGATCATGATTAAAAAACATAAATACATTTTTATACTACTAGCTTTTTTCCTAATTTTAGGAACTGTAGTTTTACTCTTCCATCTCAATACAAACAATAAACATGATGAACAGAATGTTGATGTAAAAGATGAGCATGTACCTTATGAAAGAACTTTAGGCAACACGAACTTTCACATGACACTGTCCGATGAATGGAAAATCGATGTAGAAGAGTCAGAGAATGACAATTACTCTACTAATAAACATATAAAAATCTATGATAATACAGTTACTTTTTTTATAACAACACGTTCTTACCACGAAGTACCTGACTTTAAAAACATCACAGGAGGTAACCCGGTTCATATTACCTGGCAAAAAAGTGAGAAACTACCTGAACTTGAAGAAATAGGTACATTTGATAACACTAAAATTTATCTGAAGGTATTTAAACGTTCTGGAACAGTTTTCTCAGACTATGGAACTGATCGGGTTACTGACGAAATGAATCTATGGAGCGATAACGAAGCAGATAGAATAATGATAAGCTTTACTATCGAGCTTTCTGTACCGGACGAACAAGTTCCTGAGAAAATTCAGGAAGCAATAAGCATACTATTATCTCTCAAATATTCAGGGCATGGTGTAAATGAGAAACAAGAACAACAAAGTTTTCAAAGCATCCCAGGAACTGCTATCGGTATTACTACTAATTATGATGCTGAAATCAAAAGCGAAACTACACTAGACAATTCCCTCGTTCAAGATCAGGAAATAATTATCAAAGATACTAATTATTCAATTAATATAAAAACTTCAATATACAAAGACCCTGATCTGGAACTCAAGAACACAGGAGGCGATCCACCAAGGATATTACTCGATAAAGAAGTACTTGCGAATGAGCTGCAGGGTTTTGGGAAACTTTATGGAAGAACTTTATCTATTTATACTAATGAACGTTCAGGAGTTATTTACGAAGAACACTTACATGGACAGGTAACTGACGAAATGCAACTCTGGACGAAAGGAAAGTACGATAAAATTACGATTACCTACACCATAAACAAAACTGTTTCAGAAGAGCAGATCCCGAACATTTTAGAAGAGATCAAGAGAATCATTCTTTCTCTTCGCACTATGAATTCTGGAGGAACAATGATTAATGTTCCCAATGCAACATATTTGAATAAACCTATGATAGCAAAATCTAATAGGTTTATTCTATTATACTCTAATCTTACTGCAAACTTTATTTACGCTGCCACAGATGCATCAACACCTGAAAATACTCTATCATACCCTAAATGCCACAAAATAGCGTCCTGATAAGGTCGGTCTACGACAGATGCGACGAGATCTCTCGCGAATTTTTCCTCCGAGCTGATTCTGGCAGTATCTACTTCCATCCAGCCATGTGGCGTAACGAGGACGTAATTGCGTGCACCTGTGAGTACTGCATTTTTTCCATCAGGTGTTGTAGAAATATCCCGGTGGATATTAATCTCTTTAATATTACCTGCTTTATCTAAATGATAGGGTTTAAGTGCGACAAGTGCTATCCCCCGGGCAACATTCCTGCCTGTCAGATCTAACCCGGTGGCAGCCGCTCCTGTCTGGAGATCTGGATTACCGCCAATACCATTTAACCACACTTCTTCACCCTGTGAATTAATTGCCTTGTAGCATATTTGATTTCCACTCAGATCAATCATGGCTGTTGAGACCATTGTCACCCCAATCGCATGCAACTTATCTCCGAGTTGCCTGTAATATGCTGGACGGTTGGTAATTCTGGAAGGAGCAAAAAGTAATTTTCCGGCATTTGTTAATTCAACGACAGTATCATGCACATTTCCAGAATAAAATGATGCGATCATCGCCACTTCTTCAGTATCTATCAACCCTGCTTGATACAGTCTTATCACCTCTGGAAAGATCATTTCCGCGAAATAACCTCTTGCCTTGACTTTGCTTTTCAATAGCTCATTTGCGAGGCATTCCTGGTTTGGACCAATACCGAGACCTAGATAGAATGGAATATTTTTCTCTACAATCAATTCTCTGAGAACTTCAAACGCGTGCCGACCAATGGCAAGATTTTCTTGTGAATGCCTGGAAGGTGGGTGAACTGGGTATGGTGAGTCTGAAAAAGTGTACACGTCAAAATCATGCGGTTCAATTTCTGTAAAGCCAAACCCATAATGGGGGTTCTCACTAGTGTTTACTATTGCGACTACTTTTCCACCATTCATTTTGGTTCGTTTAAGAAAGCCCAGCCCTGGAGCAACAACTCCAGGTAACAGAAATTTTGTACGTCCTCCTGTTCTTACTGCAGTTACAGTAAGCACTACAACATCATGATTGAACGGGTTCGTCTCTTCACTTTCTGTGAGAGCAATTCTCTCCACGTCTCCCAAAGCGTACAGAGGCATCCCTCCCTCCCCAGGTGCACGCGCAGCTCGTTCCTGTCCTGGTGAAAACATTTTAAATACTGTTTGAGCGGTTTCTGCTGGTACAATAATACCTTCAGCGTGTAGCCCGTTCCATGACATAATCGGTTGTTGATGGGCTAAAAGTGCATTAAGTGCCGCAACTGGTGTAGCTGAAGCACCAGGCATGTAGGTTCTTGCAGGGTATCCAAGCATAGCTGATGTAGCAGCGATAAAATTAACAAATTCGTCTGTTCCACGAAGATGTACTGCATCTCCTTTAAATAGTGGAGCTACTGAATCCTGTTCAGTAACTGTTTGAGCATGAGGATCTGGCGGACACCAATGACCAGCGTAAACATAGCTGTCTATATGTGATAGTTCTAACGGAAACGAATTGTGCATAGTTTCTTCTTTCTTTGTGTAATAAAATAATCAGTCAAAACAGACCGGCGGATTATAGATCTGGAATGAAATATGTAAATATGGAAGGGGTATATAGAGTATAATTTCATCTAATATGAGAGAATCAATGTATTAGAACTATGCTAGAAATATCTAGTATATAATGTATAATCTTATAGTATGTGCTAAGCTAGTATATAAGATCTGAACTTTGGCACTTTTGCACAACTTTTAAATTTTTAGTATTTTTAAAATTTG
>JBMCLJ010000038.1:0-12770 GCA_048615375.1 Candidatus Dojkabacteria bacterium
GTCTATAATATTTACATGGCAGGAAAATTGCTTGTTATTGATACTTTTGGGCTCATATTCAGAGCGTACCATGCTTACCCTATGCTTACTACAAGCGAAGGTAAACCCACTAACGCAGTATTCGGATTTTTACAGATGTTGCTTACTATCCTGGGGCGGTATGAACCGGATTACCTTGTATGCGGATTAGAATCAGAGACGCCTACCTTCAGGCATAAGCTCGCTGCAGACTATAAAGCAAATCGTAAGGAAGCTGATCCTGAAATGAAAGTACAGATTCAGGATGTGATTGCAATACTTTCTACCCTTAATGTAGCGACCATCCAGAAAAATGGCTTTGAAGCCGATGATGTTATCGGTAGTTTTGTTGTACAGCATTGTGACTATTTTGATCAAGTTCAGATACTTACCGGAGATAGGGATCTTTTCCAATTACTTTCTGAGAAATCACATGTTTTAATGCCAGGCAGGCGGTTCTCAGATATTACTGAATATGACTGTCAGGCCTTTGAACAAAAGTACAATCTCAGTTTGGATGATTTTGTACTTTACAAATCTATGATTGGTGATTCTTCAGATAATATCAAGGGCATTCCGGGTGTAGGACCTAAAACTGCTGAAAAAATTGTTAACAAGTATCATTCCATAGACTCGATACTGGCTAACCTGGACGACTTGCCTCCTCGAATAGCTGAATCCATAACAGAACACAAGGATCTCTGGCAGGGGTTTTATGATTTATGTCGTATTGATGCATCAATTGACACAGGAATAACCCCGGAGGAGACCAGGATATCGAAGCTCCATATCTGGAAACTGCGGGAATTAGTTGAAAAATATGAGCTGACTTCAATGCAGACAAAAGTCACCAAGTTTGTTAGTAATTTTGAAAAAAAATTTGGAAGCTTTGACTTATTCGATACAGGTCTTAGTCAAGGAAATGATATCAGAGAATTACGGTATCGGATTGTAGAACACGTAGAATTCCAAAAAAGTAGCGAAGAGGATATGCAGAACGGCAAAAATGAAACGTATGTCGCATATGTTATAACGAATAAACAGGGCTTTTTGATAGGAAATGGGGAAGAATTCATTGAGGTTAAAACACATGAAGTTTACGCTTTTCTTGTACTCCATAAAATCCGTTCCTGTATAGGATATAAGCTGAAGCCAGTACTACGTGCACTTCTGGACAATGGAGCAGAAAAACTAGATGAATACTCTTTTCTGGATGTGGATATTATGTGGCATTTGCACCGATCGGATGTTAAGTTTGACTCTATTAACGACCTTGTAAAGGAACTACAGCAAGATAGTTTTCCTGTTGTCTATACCAGTTTGATGCAAAAACTTGAAGAAACTGGAATGATTAATTTGTTTACGCTCGAACAGGAAATCCAGGTTGTACTGGCGACTATGGAATGGCACGGAGTTAAGGTAAACGGAGAGTATTTGCAGGCACTGGGGAAGAGGTATGCTGAAAAAATTGAAAAACTTAAAGAGAAAATGTTTCATTTAGTAGGATTCGAATTTAACCCAGCGTCCACAAAAGATTTAGGGCATGTATTATTTGAAGTGTTGCATTTACCTGTGATTAAAAAGACCAAGACACGCTATGCTACTGACGATCGTACTCTAAGTAAACTGGAAGGAACTAGTGATATAATCCCATTGATAAGAGACTTTAGGATGTACTCCAAGACTCTGTCCACATATGTGAATGGTTTACTCGATTGTGTAGAGTCAGATGGAAGAGTTCACTCTACTTTTAACCAGACACAGGTCGCAACAGGCAGGTTTTCTTCAACAAATCCAAATATGCAGAACCTGCCTTCAATTCCGGTAATTGGAAATGAGATACGGAAAGCATTTACTCCTGCTGACGAAGAACATGTTTTTGTGAGTTTCGACTATTCTCAGATTGATTTACGAGTGCTGGCATATGAAACACAGGATACGGAGTTGGTGAAGGCATTTAAAAAACATGAAGATATCCATCAAGCAACTGATCGTAGAATCTTTGGCAAAAATGATATCTCAAAAGATGAGCGAAGTTTCGCCAAAACAGTGAATTTTGGGATCGTGTATGGAATGGAGCCGTATGGATTATCACAGTCTTTACAGATATCCCAGCAAGAAGCAAAAGAATTTATTGAAAAATACCTTGATACGTTTAAAGGTGTTCGTGAGTACTTTGATAAAATTACCCATGTACTTGATACCCTTGGATATGTGAGTACATTTATGGGAAGAAAGAGGTACTTTAACTCATGGAAGTATCTTTCAGGTATACAAAAAAGAGCTTTATTTCGTGAAGCAATAAATATGCCTATTCAAGGAGGTACATCAGAAATTATGAAATTGGCAATGAGCAAAGCACATCAGTATCTGAAAAACCATAATGAAGTGGGTACCATTGTGCTACAGATTCATGATGAAATCATTATTGAACTACACAATTCTTCTCAGAATGATCAGGTAAAAGAGGATATAAAGAATATTATGGAAACGGTCTATGACCTGGGTATACCCTTGGTTGCTTCCGTGAAGGAAGGTAAAGATTTACGCTTTACTTCGTAATCATATTTTTGAAAGAGTCAGGTTTCATCAGGCCTCGCTCGGTAATATATCCCCCTGTTATATAGTTCGCTGGAACCAGATCGAAAGCGGGGTTGAGGACTTCGAGTTGTTCAGGTCGTTCAGGCCATACTTCATCAGGATCCCGTTGCTCAATAGGAAGTACATTTTCAGCAGAACGTAAGTCAATCTTCATTGATTGTGTCACAACGTAAAATGGTATCTTTGCCTCTTTCGCAGCTACTGCGATGTTTAAAGTACCTACCTTATTGACAAGATCTCCATCTACAGTGATCCCATCCGAACCCACAACGACAGCTTCAGGTGTCTCATACCGTGTATCCAGAAAAATAGAGGCTGCAGCTGAATCAACTGTGTGGAGAACACGAACGCCTGATTCTACAAGTTTAGAAGCAGTGATTCTCCCCTGGTATCGTGGCCTTGTTTCGTCATTAATGACCAGAATATTTTCATTTGACTGTGCAACGCGAATGAGTACATCTCTGGCAAGAGAAGAATGGCAGTGAGTATAGAACACGCTGAACCCTTTTAAAATGTTAAAAGCATTTACCCTGATCGTTTCATATGACTCATCAATATACGTAAAAAAATTTTCAATTCTATCAATCATTTGTTTTTGCGCTTCCTGTACAGAGCTACACTGCTCGATATTTTTTGTGATAAACGCGGCAGCATTAACTGCAAGCGGTTCATTATCCCGTGCATGTGCAAGTTGTTTGCCATATTCTTTTGTTTGTTTGAAAAATGTGGCTAATTCGTGAGGTTTGGCCTCAGAAATATACTCAAGGAGTGTCTTTGCGACTGTTTTTGCAATATTGGTGTTCCCCTGAACTTTGAGGGATGTTATATCATCAATAACTTTTTGAATTTCTTTTTCTGTCATATAAAGTATGTTATTACAAGAAACACTTTATGAAATTATTATCTGCTTAATCTCTAAAATTTTCATTGCCAGATCAAGACGTGATTCAGATGTTGTATACAGTGTAAAGAGTTTTTCATCTTTTTTGAACTTTTCGCCAATCTGCTTATGGAGATACATTCCTGCTTTTTTTAAATGAGGTGTACCCAGCGCGTGAGTGACTTCCTTGATAACACTATTGTCAATGTCAGATACCATACCATCACTATCAGCCTTGAATTCATGGGTTATATCTCCAATTGGAATATCTTTTGGTGTTATATCCGGATTTCCACCTTGTGCCTCAATGATTTTTTGGAATTTTTTATAAGCTCGTCCAGAGGTAAGTTCTTTGTGAGCTACCTGGTATCCTTTACCAGGCTTTGCCTCCCCGGCAAGTTCTAGTAGTTCTCCAGCCATATTAATTGCGGTGTCCTCTAGAGGTACGTAACGGTCTTTATCCTGTCTTAGAATGTGTAATATATCCCTGGCTTCAAGGTTTGGTCCAATTCCCCTTCCATCCGGTCCAATAGCCTGGCGCGTTAATACCTTGACTTTAATACCGAATTTTTCTGAGAGCTGTTCAAATTTCTCGCGTATAACCTGTACGTCTTCCGGATTCTGGACTTTTGTATCAGGTCCATAAGGGATATCAAGGATGTAATGTGTTAACCCCATCGCTACTTTTTTTGCGAGTATGCTTACGATGAACTTATCATAGAGCTCGATACCAAGTGGTTTTTCGATTTCAATGAGTGCTTCATCTGCGGGAGCCATGTCAAGCCCACCTCCCCATACCATACAAGCGTTATTCTTCCTGATTAATTCTTCGATTTCTTCAAGTGAAAACTCCATATTACAAAATACTTCCATTACATCAGTAGTACCCGCTGGGGCGGTGATGGCCCGGGTAGAAGTATTCGGTACAACCAGTCCTTTTGAAGCGATAATGCTAATGATTATTGGGGTAATCCCCTTGCCCGCTAAACCACCAATGCTATGCTTATCGATGACTTTATCATATGGCCATTTAACCACATCACCTGATTCAGCCATTGCTTTAGTGAGATAGTACAATTCCTGGTCATCAAATCCCGGATTAAAACCACATGAAGCAAAATACGTTGCTTCAATCTCTCCTAACTTGCCATTTACAATTTCATCCAGTATTAATTTGATTTCTTTGTAGTTAAGTTTATTACGTAGTAGCTTCTTCCGTATTGCATGCAAGGATTTTGGTTGAGGGAGTAAGTCTAAACCCAACAAATCACCTTCATCGAGTTCAAAATCATTCCACATATGAGACTCAATACCTACCTCGTAGTGGGCTACGAGGTTTTCAGTCATTTCGACTTTTACTACTTCTGACTCATTATTCTTGGGTGACTGGACTTCCAGTCGCGTACCTATCTGGATGCCTTCATCCATACCTGTTTTGAAGTTAAGCAGTACACTTTTTCGTGAACCTGAGTTGAAATCTATTTTTTTTGCTTTGAGATAGAACATGGACAGTCAATTCTTATTCAAGTATACAATAGAATATTTGTACAATATTCGCAAATATCTGTTAATTATAATTTGTCGACATATTTTGCAAGATTATTGCTCATTGAATCGATAATTAAATCAGAAATACCAATTCCACGCTGATGAATATCTTTGTCCCAGAGCCATCTTGTATCAATAAATGTGACATGTGATGAATCAGGATTAACAAAAATATTACCAGTCTTTGAGAACCACTCATTAATATTTTGCAATAAACCTTCCGGGCGGGAGTCAATTACCTTGCTTTCGTGATATGCCATATACATGGAGAGGAGAATGAAAAATATTAAACGGGAAAGTAACTCTTTATTCTCAAATAATTCATTATCAGTCATCTTACCGAGCGGAATACCTTCGACATGATCCTGGACAATATAAAAATTCTCTCTTTTCGTTGTAATCCTGCGGAAGTATTTTTTAATTCCAGATGATATGGAAAGTATCAGATATTCCTGTGGAAGAAAATTATACGTGTAATATTCATCACGATGTAAAATTGCCTTGATTTTATGATAGTTCTTAAATGTCTTTACACTTTGTAAAATAAGCTCTGCAAAGTTATTTTCTGAATAAATAGAAGTAAATAGATCCTGCCTGACATGTCGTTGGAAGTGCAGCATGTCAGGCTCGTATGCCGCAACGCTATGCTCTCCTTCTTCATCGAACAGTCCAAAGTATTTTGCAATCAATACATATTCCTCAAACTGTAAAAGCGCCGCTTCATGACTTGGCATGAGGCTCTTGTTAAATAATCCCCAAAACCAGGAAACAACTCTCCGTGGGACTGGTAGCCTGAATTTACGGGTGATTGGATAGTCCAGGTCATATCGTCCTTCCTTGATAATCCAGCTTCGGTCACCAATGGTCACGTTATAAACTTTATTGAATATCCCTTCCCCGATCAACTCTACTTTGTCGAAGGGAAGTGAAAGTGGAGAGGTGTCCGTATAAACAAGTTTCTCACGATCACTCACGGAATTACTTTTTAAGTATTCCAGGAACTCTTGTTGCGTCATGAATTGTATGCATTATACCACTTTTGTTCTGAACTTTGGAAATAGCGTACAGGCTGATTACGGATAGATCAGTCTATGTCGTACGGTATGTTGAAGCCTGAGTTCTAAAACTAACTGCGACGGTTACAATATTTTGTGAACAAACAAATAACCGCCGCGGACAGAAAAGTTGTAGAAACTTTACTGTCAGAGAATTATAAACCATCGTTCATAGCAAAAACACTAAGGAAACATAAATCAACAATCTGGTGGGAAGGATGTGTCAGATCAGATAATGTGGTACAATCAAAGAGAAGTAATAGACATGTCCACACAACAACCAATCGAACAAACAAATGCAAATTCTCCTGCACCGCAGCGCATCATGTATACTAAACCAAAAAAGAGTAGCACCTGGATCAAGGTGCTGGCTGGGCTAGGAGTAGTGTTTCTGCCTTTTGTTTGTACCTGCGTAATTGGACTGGTAGTGATAGGCAGTTTTTCGACTGCTATTGAGTCTACAGCCGCATACGATACAACTATACTCGAAGAAAGGATACTGACTACCGGGAATACAGGTGCATCTGAGACCAGGAATATCGCAGTGATCAACATTTCAGGTCCAGTAACCTACTCTATACCTGGCAGTACTGGTGATTTAGGAGCCAGTTCAAATACTATCATCAGTCAATTGGAGCGGGCAAAAGATGATGAGAAAATTGACGTCGTACTGCTCAGGTTTAACACACCAGGTGGTGAGGTGTCTGCAGCCGAACCAATCTGTCGATCTATTCAAGAGCTGCACGCAGAAAAACCTGTTTACTCATTCATTGACACTATGGGCGCTTCACTCGGATACTTGTTACCTAATTGCAGCCAGTATATTTATTCCAGGCCGTCAGCAATTACTGGAAGTATAGGAGTTATTCTCCAGGCCATAGACTTTTTAGGGATTTTAGAGAACATTGGCGGACAGGTGATATACATCACTAATTCAGAAGGCGAATTTAAATCTGGAGAAGAGATATTTGATAAAAACTCACAAACATACAATACTTACCAGGAAATTCTGGATGAAACATATAATTACTTTGTAGATGTCGTTGTTGAAGGAAGGGAAATGGCTGTTGCGAATTTCACTCGCGAAGATCTGCTTCCGTATGCAGACGGAAGAATTTTATCAGGTAAGCAAGCTTTAGAGGTAAAGCTTGTTGATGAGCTCGGTCAGTTTGAGGATGTCATAGCTTCAATTATTCAGAAGGAATCAGTGTTACAAGGAACAAAGGTTAATGTCATGGAGTACGTTATTCCTGTTAATCCTTTTGCCGATCTGTTTCGTGGTCTGCAGGGAACTCTTGAATCAACAGATTTGGAAGTCCAACAAGAAAAGTACAGTGGTTTCAAGCTGCATATGAGAAGTGATATGGTTTCCTTTGACCAGGTACAAAGGCAACGTTCAAAGGAACAGTAAGTTTTACACTAAAATTGTGCGCAATCAGACAGACACAACAAAGAACAAGGCAGTATACCTTTTAATAACTTTTGGTTTAGTACTGATATTATTGTTTAATCTTACTAACCTGCAGCTTGTTCAGGGTAGTAAATATTTCTTTGAATCTAAGAATTCTCACTCTACAAGCACAGTAACGCGGGCAGCACGAGGAATTATTTATGACAGGAATGGTGTTAAGCTGGTTGAAAACAAACCGATTTATAATGTGTTTATATACCGGTATGCCGTTTCGGAAGAAAAACGTCAGCTATCAATTGATAACCTATCGAAACTATTCAAAAAAGATGTCAGAGAGATATATACTCAAGAACTTGAAAAAATAAAATCGGTTGAGAATATCACTGAAGTAAAAATTTTCAGTCAGCAGGAGTATAATCCGTATATTTTCCAGATAGAAGCAAATCCCGAGAATTATCCTGCAGTGTATATTGAAAAAACAACAATTCGGAAGTATTTATATCCAGAGCTTATGTCGCATATAATCGGGTATACAGGTGAGATTACCCTGGAGAATTATGAAACTGGAAGGTATGATTATGGAGATACCATTGGTAAATTTGGAATCGAACAAGGCTATGATGAATTGTTGCGTGGTAAGAATGGGCGGGAACGGGTATACAGGTATTTATCTGAAGGTAAAAAGGTGTCGAGTATTGTCCAGCAAAAGGAAAATGGCAAAGATATTAGCTTGACTATTGATGTAAAGGTACAGAAAGAACTGTATGAGGTTATACAAGAAGCCCAGAAGCTCAAAAAACTTGAGGAAGCAGTGTCATTTGCCGTAGTTGTGGAAGATGTAAGATCAGGAGAAATTCTGGGCATGGCAAACTATCCAAATTTTGATGCCAATCTCTTCGCGAGAGGAATCAGTAATAAGGAGTATCAATTGTACCTCGAGAACCCAGGAAAGCCATTGACGAATAAAGCGATACAGTACGCACAGGCACCTGGGTCAACACTTAAGACATTAACGGATATTGTTGCACTCCAGGAAGGCGCTGTAGACGAACAAACCACGTTTTATACAGGGGGTGCCTACGAGTATGGAGGAGTTGTATTTCAGGACGCAAACAGAGTTAATCATGGAGAAGTTGATCTCGTACGTGGACTGTGTGTATCAAGTAACATTTCCCATCTTAAAACTGCTCTTGCTTTAGATGAGCAGAGTAACGGTCAGGCAGCTGAGTTGATCCAACGTCGCTTCTCAAAAATAGGTCTGGATGCTGTTTCCAGTTTAAATCTTGGATCCGAAGCTGTAGGGTACTATCCAACTCCTGAAGGTCAGGATCGTAAAGGAAGGGCGTGGCGACGGGGAGATTTGCTGAACGCTTCCTTCGGACAGGGGGATGTACTTGTTACTCCTCTGGGAGCTGCAAAGTTAGCAGCAACACTTGGAAGTAAAGGTAGAGTTATTGAGCAGTCGATCGTAAAAAAAGAAAGAATGTCGGATCATAGTAATGAAGAGATTGGGATTGCTGACAGGCATTTTAACATGATTAACGAAGGTATGATGTGTTCGACTGAAAGGAATAATGCTGTTACTGACTATGATCTTGAAGAATATCCAATGTTCAGTAGTAAGACTGGAACGGCACAGACTGGGCAGTTCGTGGACGAGAAGGAACTTATTCACGGATGGGAAATATCATACGCTCCATCAGATAACCCGCGCATAGCAATGAGCGTTTTCATTGAAAATGGACAGTCTGGTTATTATGCAGGGTACGTTTCAAGAGAGTTCTACAAGTTCTGGTTTGATACCTACCAAAGTCAATAAATGTATAAATAACCTTACACCAAGGCGATCTTGCCGATGCTTTACATTCCTGACGCTTTTGCTACACTGAGAGTTAGGCAGAAACTGAATCAGAAGAAATGTAGACTTGTCCATAAGAAACTGTTCTTTTTTTAAAAAATAATATTTTAAGCTATCCGCTTTTTATTTAAGTTTAATTCAAGAAAGGAGATTTCTCATGGTAGGAATAAGTACGGTGAAGGTATCTGTAAACCCTAACTAAAACGGTAAAAGTATAACTTCTAATCGGTTTGTCGGTCTAGGTCTGAGAGGCACGTTCTGTCTGCGTGCCTCTTACTTTCATTATTGAAGTTTATCTACCCGCTTCCCACATTGTTCCAGAAAGCTTTTCGCGTATCCGCCATAGTGATCAAGACTGTACACAATCCTCTGAATACCTGTTCTTGCAATTGCTTTAGCGCAGGTTGGGCAGGGGAGCAAAGGAATATATAATGTTGAGTGTTCAAGATCGATTCCCTTGTTGAGAGCCTGGGTTATGCAGTCAATTTCTGCGTGTACGGTATCCTGGTTGTTTAAGTCGTTCATCGCCAGATAGTGTTTTTTTTCTCTTTGGGATCCGTTGTGCATAGCATATGTCTCAAAGGGCAAAATACGATTCCACCCATATACTAGTACCTTGCCATGACGGGCAATCACTGCTCCAGTCTGCCAGGTATTATCAAAAGAATATTGGGAAACTATCCCGGCAAGGTTTAGCAAATCGCTATCCGTTGAGTACATGAGATTTGTTTCTACAGGAACTTTTTCCTTAATCCTTTGGCTTATGTTTTTTGCATATGCCAGTGCTTCATCCTCTGAATGGAAGGGGGAAATTAATTTATAAGGAATACTCTTTCTTTTTATAACCGCATATTCGGGTCTGCGTTGAAATACAATTTTCCATGAACCATTAATAAAGAGAATACGTGAAACAGGAACTGTCTGTAGTACTTCCTTCAAATCCTGTTGTCTGTATTCTATGACGTTCCAGTTATGTGGTAACCGTTCTTTATACATTTCTAGTTTCTTGAGGACAGCAACAAGGTGTTCTTTCGCGAGTGATTTAAACTGACTCTGACCTTCAAACCCTTCTATATACTTTTCCTTATGCACCCCCCATAAGATATTTCCTTTATAGATATATTTCTTGAAAATCTTTGCAATACGTGTAGGGCTTATTTCCCTGGATCCGGCAACGAATATAGGTTGCACGGTAGCATATTCGTGTAATTGTTTCTCGGAATTCCCGTTCCAATCAAATACCTTCATGAGTTATATTTCTTTTCAAATTTACGAAGAAGGCTCTGTAGCTCCTCTTTCTCCTTGCGGTACAACGAGATATTCTCCAGTGGGGTATTCTTCAGGACGCGATAGTTCCAGTTGCATAGATCCGGAGCATCAAACGGAATGAACTGTACGTGCAGATGGTCAGATACGGTCATCTGAGATTTTTCCCCACCTTCTCTGATTAATGTCCACATGCCCTTGTGGCCATGTGTCTGACGTATTAACTTTTTAGCAATATAATTAAATTTTCGAATAGTATCCCATTCTTTCTGTGTCAGCTCCTTTGGTGATTGAATATGCCTTCTTGGAATAGCCATCAGTTGACCATCAATATATGGATATAAATTAATGGTCAACACTATTCCATTTTCTTCATGAAGAATGTATTTTTCTTTTAAGTCGCAAAATACACACTTTCCGGTGTTTTGCCAGATAGTACTATACCGACCAGAGGTACGAGCCTCCTTCATATGTTCTTGATTCATAGGTTTGTGCATTATGCCATGTTGAGGTGTGAGGATAAATGTTGTATATAAAATACTATTATGATATTCTTTCTTGGCTTGCATATTGGCTCCTATTGTAAAAATTCATAAGAAATGAATAAAAAAACTAAAATAATCATCGCTGTCATTGCCGTACCGGCAGTGCTTTTAATTATCTGTGCTGTATCAGCATATACATTTGTAATTCCACCATCAGCAGAAAAAGCTTGTGACGCGCTCATTGAACTTGCTCGTGAAGATGTAAAAAAAGCATCTGGCGAAGAAAGTGCTAATGAAATGTCTGCTGAAGATCTTATTGGTTTTACTCGTGAGGAGTGTATCGAAGCAGAAATCATCAGAGGAGAGATCTACGGTTTCCTTAGCGTCAAACAGGACAGAGACTGTATTATTAACTCTGAGACTCTTGAAGAGGCAGTAAAATGCGCTGAAGAAGAATAAAGATACGTAGTATTCAATTTTACTGAATAGATCCCAACCTGGTACAAAAGGTTGGGATTTTTAACAGACGTATGTTGGAGAAAGTGTATGGTCTGTTAGTAAATCGCGAATATCTTTGACTCACCTGATGCAAAAACCTCAGTACCTAGTTCATCGAATTTTGCTTCGTTGACTTCATAGTCTTTTCTCTCAAGATTGCCAATATACACATATTTAATGTTGTATTTGGCAAGCAACTGATTAGTCATCTCGTAATTGTCTGATTCGTACATTGTTTTTATATCTTCCTTAATACCACGAGTATGATTGCTCCAATGAGAGGTGTAAGGCACACCATTTTTCTTATCCTTCCAGTCGACAGTTTTCTGAGGATCTTTTTTACTTTTCGGGTATTTGAAACGCCATTGCCAGTGATGGGTTTCCCAGTTAAGGGGATTTCCCATTCCGGTATTAACACTAATTCTGCCGTAGTAGGTGTAGGCACCTCCAGGCGCTTCAAGAACCACTATGCGCTCTTTTTGATTCTCATTAAGCCATTGTACTACTGCGTAATCATCTGGTTCGCGTTTTTCCATATAGTCTGTGCCATCAAGGGTAAATGTAGCAAACTCCTTGTCCATATTCCAGGGAAGGTGAGGATCATATGCATGCTTGAATGAATAAAATACATAGGGGAACGAAATTGTACCAATGATTCCAACCAGTACTACGATCCCGATATCCGCCATAATTCCTGCCCAGGGATGAGAAATTTTGCCAACTTGTTTCCAGGCAAGACCCAGCAATGCTCCCGTTGCGAGTCCAAGTAGTATCCATGCATGATATCCGAATTTAAACACTGTATTCGCACGGAAATACTGGGGGCTGGTGAAATGGAACATATCAGCGAAGAAAAATGTTTCAGTAAATATAATTAACCCGATGCCGGTTGCAAGTAGAAACAGTATGAAAGTCACAGCACGACCAGTGGTGCCTATTTTGCATTTAGAAAGAAAATAAATTACTGCCAGGCTGATACTGGACGCGACGATAAAAATAGCCCAGATTCCTGCAAGAAAGTTAAAAGTCGAAGGGTAGTAGTATTCATTTACAGGACCAACAACTAGCGTATCCTTCACCTTGTCGTAGATACCAGCATCTTCTTTAATTAATTCATTTTCTTCCGGGTTAAAATAGGCAACTTCGTTGG
>JBMCLJ010000039.1:0-12576 GCA_048615375.1 Candidatus Dojkabacteria bacterium
CTGGAAAGAAGTGAGAAGGGAACTATCTGAAGTTATTCATGAGTTTAATTTCCAGAAAGTCGTATATAGAATGTTCAGGATTCTCCTTGGAAATTAATTGAGTACAGTTTTTTGGTGTGGGTTTAACTATATTACCTTCTCTTATTTTTATGAACCAAGAGGAATAAATTTGACATAGAGTGCTACTGGAGACTCTAAATCGAATAAGTCAAAGATGGTCGGGGAGAGAGGACTCGAACCTCCGGCCTCGCGGTCCCAAACCGCGCGTTCTAGCCAACTGAACTACTCCCCGTAATTCACTTGAACAATGGGATAATAGCATAAAATAACGCATTTCCAAACTTTAACAAGGTAATATGCGCGAAAGGTTTACCATGTAAACTTCATGAAAATCACGGAACCTTGATTATAAAAATTGATGTGCCAGCTCTTGCAACAATATCATCATGGAAGTGATAATCATACTTTTTCTTGTTCTCGAGTGTGTGATTATATTTGTTCAGCTGGTAAAATGTTACAGAAACTGCCAGGTACGAACCTGATGGAGGAAGGTAATTGTCCCCTTCAATACTGTACTTCGTGTAGTTATCTTTGAAGTAGTAGTCCCAGTCAGATGTCGTAAAGAGATCCAGATAGATATTACTAACATTATTTTCCTCTACCCACTTCGCGAGTCTACCTACATCCTGCCCCCAGTCGTAGTTCGAATCAGTAGCGATTTCATACCCTTCTTTTCCTAATACTTTGGATGCACTGTTGTAATAGGATATGTAGTGAGGAAAGGAGAGTACCAGAGGCATAATTATAAAAACAAACCCCGCCGAGAACACGTGTTTATAGCGAATTGACCTCCATATACCGTTGTGCCAAAGTGAATCAGCTACTCTTGCAAGAATAAGTGCTTGAAGCACAATAAACGGCATAATGTGTCGGATGCCGATCTGTAGCGAAGAGGTTATGCTTATCGCAAAGAAGAATACACTATAGAGCATCAGTACTGCCAGTCCTGGATGACGAGTAACCGCATTGATCAACTGCTTGCGCAAAGCTAGTTTCCTTACAATGTGAATACCTGTAAATCCATACAGCAAGAGGAATGCAATTTGTGTTTTGAATAGATACAATACAGGAAAGTACAAAGCTCCGGCGCCTTCTGAACTATAAAACTTGTCGAAAAACTGTACCCGCTGATATGGACTTCCAACCCGTCCGAATACCTGAGTCAACCCATAGAGATACTGGTATATTGCTTTTGTTGCTGCGTTCCCCTCAATTAAGAACAAGCTTACAGTACGCATAAACGAAGGCAGAGCATCAAGATCGCCCTCGTATGCTTCCCTCATATCCACGTTATTCATATTCATTACATGAGGAATGTAAAAAAGCACAATCAGCCCGCACATCAAGACAAGGAATAATACATATATTCCTACAAACTTTACAAGATACTGCCGAATATTTCGTTTTTGTAACGTATTATGCAAAATAATCATCAACACCCCAGCTCCTAACATAAACGGAACAAGGAGCAATGAGCTAAATTTTGCCAGGAGCGCGAGCGAGGTGAACACAACAAATGCACAAAACATCCAGCCAAAGTATCGTTCTTTAAGAAACGATTGTTTCATGTATATCGAAAACACCAATAATGCTGTAACTTGCAACAAAGCGCTGGCAGTATCAGTGTTTGCGAGGGCACTGTGGGCGAGAAAAGTAGCAGAAGTGCCGACGAGCATAATACTGATAATCCCTGCCCTTTTACTCCAGAGCTGCGAGATAAAAAGATACAGGAAAAACAAAAGTATGGTATTGAGCATAATTACTCCTGCGCGTGCAGTCCGCACTATATCTTCTGGTGTATTACTACTCTCAAAAACAACTCTCCTGCCCCACTCCCACTGATTCCCTTCTACTTCCAACTTTGCTGGAAAATAACCTGCTTCATCCTGTTTAGATGCATCATTTGTTATAGTAGGCATTGAGAATCCTCTTGTGACTAATGCTAAACCAGCAGCATCTTTTGCAAGTGGTGGATGCTCAGGGTTAAAAAAGTATTTACCCGTCTTGATATAGTACAAGCCACTGGACAGATGACTGATTTCATCGATTGTAATCGTATCAGAAGGTTCTTGAGAGAATGGTGTTGAATAGCCACTTATTGAAAAGTATGTTACCAGCGCAAACAGACAGCATAAGAGTACAGCCCATCCGTGGAGTAAAGACTTATGCAGTAAGGACTTGAACAACTTTCCTGCCATTGTTACTGATACTACCTGAATTTGTTACATATTTACAATACATTGCTTTCAACATATGATTCATAAGTGAAACAATTTCTCAAAAAGTATGCTTTTTTGTTTCTACCGATACTACTCTATCTGATATTTCGACTGCCTTCATTTTTTGAGACATTCTGGTATGGTGATGAAGGTATCTATGCAGCTGTCGCCCAGGGCTTGCACGAAGGCAAGCTGCTTTATCAAGAGATTTGGGATCATAAACCTCCTCTCATTTACTGGATATACTATGTGTATGGATTTTTACCATGGGAAATTGCATTTGTGCTCCTGCGAGCAACAACAGCAGTGCTGGGCATCGTAAATATACTCCTGTCAGGCTGGATACTGAGAAGAAAGCTACTGGTACATTCAGTTCATACGGGTATTGTTCTCACACTATACGCGTTCTTTGCAGGAACTCCTTTTTTTGAGGGCAACACCGCTAACGCGGAAATGTTTTTTGTGACAATAAATCTTGTGATACTATGTTTATTGTTGCAAAAAAAACTGCTTCCTCTTGTGGGATTCCTCGCTTTCCTGTCCTTACTCTTAAAAGTACCTGCTTTTGGAGAAGCAGCAGGCATAATTCTCTGCTTTACAATTATTATCCTGAAGAATGATAAAATGCGAGCCACTATCCGGTTCTTGCTTCACACAGCAAGCGGATTCATAGTTCCATTAGTTATCTTGCTAGTATACTTCGGATTGAGAGGTAATGTATCGGATTTTATTCAATCTGCGTTTTTAGATAATGTTGGGTACGCTACCCTGGAAAATGAGTACTTCGTGTTTTTAGGGCTCCCGTTTTCACCGAATCTCATCAAAACCTTCATTCTTTTGGTAACAATCAGTGTTACCGGGTACGCGTACTGGAACAACCAATTAAAGAAACTACCCCTCATAGTAATATGGGTATTTGCGATAGAATTATACGCTTCATTACTTTCTGGAAGAAACTACGCACATTATTTTCTTCAAGTATTGCCAGGGCTTACCCTGCTGTCAGGGTACCTAATGAATAAAATTACCTGGGAACATAAAAAAGTACTTCAGAATGTTGGGTATATCGCAGCGGTAACAGCCTTATTTCACTTCAGCATGCTCACGCTATCACATGGAAATCGTATAGATACCTATGCAAAGCTCAATGAGTATTATCCTCGTTTTATCCGTTGGATATCAGCAGAAGATAAATACGAAGCGAAATTTAAATGGGGTAAAAACAGGTGGGTTGATCGGGTGAAAGAAGTGAGCAATCGTATAGATGAAAGCTACTCTGAATACGATACTTACTATCTTTACACCAATGAATCCTGGGTATATGCTTTAACTGAGAAGCCTTCGACAAACAGATTCATAGCATGGTATCATATTGACTTTAACGAATCTTACCTGCAAAGCGCGATTATGAATCGCAATCAGGCAGAGTTAGTAATAATTGATACATACATTACACAAAATGAGACCTTGCTGGAGGATATGAAGGGGAAAAAGCCAATAGAAAGCTATGATGGATTTGAGTTTTACGATAACAGGCAGGTTAGTGAGTAGTATATCATTACTTATTGGAATGTCTTAGAATCAGGCAGCTATTTTACATGACCGCAAATATACCAACAAAGCCACCTTACTTAACAGTTATCATTCCTCAATTCAATGAGTTAAGTAACTTAAAAAAAGGAGTGCTGGAATCAGTACACTCATTTTTACAGGCTCAGTCATTTTCTTACGAAGTTATTATTGTAGACGATGGGAGTAGTGATGACAGTTATGAGTATAGCAGCACATGTACGGCAGAGTATGAACACTTTGCAGTTATTAAGGCAGAACATGGTGGAAAAGCTAAAGCCTTACATGAGGGTATTCAAAGAGCCAGGGGGAAATATACACTGTTCACTGATATGGATCAATCAACCCCTCTTGAAGAACTCCACAAACTTCTTCCTCACCTGAATAATTATTCAGTTGTTATTGGCTCAAGAGGTGCTAAAAGGAGTGGCTCAAGTTTCTTAAGAAAGACCGCGAGTGGTATGTTTACTTTGTTTCGACGAACCTTATTACTGAGGGATATACAGGATACTCAGTGTGGTTTTAAACTCTTTGACACAAAAGTCCTTCAAACCTATTTCCCAAAACTCGAAGCTCTTCAGGAAAAAACTGGCAAGGGATGGGTCGTAAGTGCTTTTGATGTCGAGCTTTTATTTATACTCCATTGCAAAGGCTACTCAATTTGTGAAGTAGAAGTTTCGTGGGCGAATGAAGATGTATCTACCAGCAAAAACAGAAAGTTTTTTAAAGAGTCTATTAATATGCTTAAACAGATATGGGTTATTAAGCAGAACCACTTACGGAAGAAGTATGAATAAGGTTGTCACCAGTTACTTTGTTTTCAATAAAAATATATAGTCGATACAGCCACAAGAGACAGAGTAAATTAATAAGAGAGGCGAATGCGAGCGTATCAAAGTTTGCATTGAGAATAAAACTGCCTGGCCACGCAGGATCGTTACTGCCACCTTTAAAAACATCCATTTGATTAATGAAGTAAGAAAACTGTATTACAAGCACAGGTATCATTAACTCATGCATGAACCGCACTTTTTTTATAATAAATAAGCTGAATAAACTGAATATAATTGCTATATGTAAGTATCGTGAATGCATTTTCGTGAATAACATATAGTAAAAACCACTATTCATAATCATGAGAAATGTAAATTGCTGGAGCGTCATATTAGACGGGAATATAGTAAAGAACAAACGTTTGATATTCGTACTAGCAGTAATTAAAGTACGGAACGTTATATGACGGATTTTCAAATAAAAAACAACCATCAGCAGCACATACAGGAATAAACCTGCCAGACTCACGGATAGTGGAAAATGTACATTGTTAAAAAAATGATCACTTCCCTTGCCATTCATTCCAAGTAAGGGCCATAGCGATGCAGCGCCATTAGTAATAGTGTTTTCACGCCAAACAGGGGCAAAGACGACGACTCCGGTTCGGTACCAGTTTATTGCCGTACATAAAGAGAGTGTGGTAACAACTGGCAGTAAAAAGCCGTACAGCTGAGATGAAAATAATTTCTTATTTCTTAAAGACAGGTGAAAAGCCAGAAGAACTGGAAACAGCAGGAACGTCTGCAATTTAATAATAAAGCTGATTCCAATGATTAATCCACTCCAGAAGAAAAGCCTGCCGCCATGATTATTCTTGTTCCAGAACATAAGCATTACGGATATCAGCATGAGCAGTACAATGAAAGAATCCATCTGTCCCCAAATATTTGAGATGAACCAGAGTGAAGGAAGTATATACACTATAGAAGCAAATATATAAATTCTACTGCGGTTAATGTTTTGTCTTCCAGCAAAATAAATAAGTGCAAAAACCAGCACTGTCTCCGCAAGCCAATTAAAAGATTTCAGTGTATACACAAAACTATACTCTCCGCCACCAAAGACTCTACCGACTAATTCTACACCCATGAGGAGAAACAAGCTTCCAGGCATGTAATCGTAAGGACCATTGTAATTCTTCCAGAACGAGAAAAAGCCCATGTCCACTGCATTTGTGGCCCATGTGTATTGAGTCTCTACCATATCAAAGTAATACCCAAGTCCTTGCATTGTAGCAAGTCGTAACACCGTGCCGAGAATGAAAGAGAGAACAACAATTACTTGAACAAAAGTTGCCAGTTCTCTGAAATTACGATACAACTTTGTCACGAATGAAAGCATTGATTATATTGTATACTGCTGAATAATAAACTATAGATTATATTATGACAAAACCCAAAACTACCTACCTCTGTACTTCTTGTGATGCTACCTACCCAGCCTGGCAGGGACAGTGTACACAGTGCGGGGAATGGAATACTATTATACGAGATACGTACAGTAGAACATCTCCAGTTCGTACTCCAAATCCTCGAGTATACCAACAGCCGGTTACTTTACAGGATTCGACAAATTCAGATAGCAAGACTCAGCTCCCAATTTCCAGTATTAATACAATTCTTGATGGTGGCATTACCGCAGGGCAGGTTGTATTATTTGCCGGTGAGCCTGGTATTGGAAAATCTACCCTTCTCACACAGCTCTGTATGAAATCAGAATTTCCTGTTCTGTATATTTCCGGAGAAGAATCAGTTTCGCAGATCGCAAATCGGGCTTCCCGGCTAACGAAACTCAAGAATTTCGAAAATGCGCAGTTTTCTAACGAAGTAGAACTGGAAGGAGCACTTCAGTTGATCTCATCGAAAAAATATAAGCTGATTATCATAGACTCAATACAAACTATGTATGCTACGAGTGTTTCAGGATATCCAGGTTCAATGAACCAAATACGCGAGTGCGCAAACCAGCTTACCACCACAGCAAAGGAGAGCAACGTCGCAGTCATAATGATTGGCCAGATTACCAAAGAAGGAGACATCGCTGGCCCCAAGATCCTTGAACATCTCGTCGATACAGTTCTGTATTTTGAAGGTGATAAAAAAAATGACACGAGAATACTGCGTGTAACCAAAAACCGGTTCGGCACAACCAATGAAATCGCCTTATTCGCCATGCAGGAAAGCGGGTTACAGGAAGTATCCGAGGCTGAGTCGTATTTTGTCCAGGAACTATCCCATGAAGAGGGTGTAGCGTACACCATTTACCAGGAAGGCTCACTCTCACTTCTTCTCGAAGTTCAAGCATTATGCTCGCACTCTGTCTTTGCCTATCCAAAACGGGTTTCTACTGGTTATGACTCCCGTCGTCTGGAAATCCTGATAGCTGTATTATCCAAAAAGTTAAAACTGAAGCTTGAAAACTATGATGTATTCGTTAATGTTGTTGGGGGTATCAAAGTGCAGGATACAAGTGTTGATCTTGCAGTAGCAGCTGCCATACTCTCTTCTGTTAAGAATCGTCCACTTCCTCCAAAAAGCTGCTTCGTTGGAGAGCTTGGTTTAACAGGTAAGGTCAGGATGGTACATAGACTTGAACAGCGGACTACAAAAGCTACTAAGCTTGGGATACAACACATCTATTGCCAAAAAAACCTGAAACATGTAAACACTCTGATTAATTTGTTAAGCTGACCCCGCATTCTCCCATTGGTCGTGCCTGGTTTTTACTAAAGAATCCTGCCCTATCCAGTGGCCATACCATTAAAAAAACTTTTCCTTTAATGGTGTTGACTGACGGGTCTATGGCAAGAAAGTTACGGGAATCAACACTATTCGGTCTGTTGTCGCCGAAAACCATATATCTTCCTTGAGGCACTGTATAGTTTTGCCCTTCTTTGAGTTGGTCACCTGGCTGCAGAAGAGTTTGTCTTCCTACAGGAAGATACTTTTCGTTAAGTAATTCACTGTTCCTATAAACTTGACCGCCTTCCACGCGAATAACATCCCCTTCCACTCCAATGACTCGTTTAATGTAATCGTGTGCTTCGTCATGCTTAAATACAACAACATCTCCATATTTATACCCACCCATTTTTGGCGTAATTTTATCCGCAAAATAAACATCTCCATCACAGAAGGTCGGTTGCATTGATACTCCATCAACCTGGTGTGGAGATATAATGAAAAGGTAAAATATCATAATTGCCGCGCCTATCACGACAATTATTTGTAAAACATTGAGCAGTTTATGTGAAGATACTTTGGCTAGTGAAGATAATATCCCGCTTTTCCCTTGCACGTAATATGATGATTTTTCTTGATCCATAGTATACGAGTACACTGTAGAGAGTTTTGAAACGTTTTTCAATTCCTTCCACAATATGTGCTGTCGCTCCCTTTGGTTTCTTCAAATACCCGAGCATGACTCACAGGCCAGATAACGAAACGAACCCTTCCTTTGATAATGTTATCGCCGTCAGGATTGATGGCTAAATACCTTCTCGAATCAGAGCTGTTCATACGGTTATCTCCAAGTACAAAGAAGTGACCTTCTGGGACGGTATACTCTTCGCCTTCCCGGAGCTGATCCCCTGGCTGTATTAATGTCTGTCGTCCTGGTGGAAGATAATCCTCTCGTAACATTTCTCCGTTCCTGTATACCTTGCCACCTTCGATTCGTACTGTATCTCCTTCAACGCCAATAATCCTTTTTATATAGTCATTTACTTCATCATGTTTAAACACAATCACATCTCCCCGTTTATATTCGTTGAAACGTGGCGTCAGTTTATCAGCTAAAATCAGGTCACCATTACAGAAATTTGGTTCCATTGAGACTCCATCAATAGTATGGGGAGATATTATAAACAGGTAAAAAACCACAAAAATAGCCAGGGATATGACAATGACTTGAATAAAATCAAAAATTGACTTGAATATTCCTAGTATGAGACCTGAGAACACAGAGAATACCCCAAAACTTTCTTTCTTCCTGGGAGTCCGTGCATAGTGTTGTTCAACAATTGCATTTGGTGAATCTGCTAAAGTACTTGTTGATGAGTAACGTGCTCGTTCTTTAATACCTGAAATATCATGCTCAGCAACGCCTTTCTCGTCATTGTTCCTCTCATCTTTGTTCATCCTTTTATTATACACTAAGAATCAAGAACACTCCTAGTAGATACTTTCTTCAATAGATAACAGGCGGTTAAGTTTTGCGACATATGCCGAGCCCTGGAAAGGTCCGCTACGGATATACTTCGCGTTAATACCTACTGCCAGATCTGCTATAAACGTATCTTCTGTTTCACCATGCCGGTAGGAAACAGTAAGGTTATGACCATACTTTCTCGCTCGCTGAGAATAGGTAATGCATTCGCTAATTGTACCAATCTGGGAAGGTTTAAGAACAACATTATTTGCGCACTCCAATACACTGATCTTATCAAGTCGTTCCATATTGGTAGCAGTAAAATCATCGGCTACTATTTGTACTGAAGGGTCAAGAGCAAACATATCGTCTTTAAACTCTTTCCATCCGGCGTAATCATCTTCTTCAAATGGATCTTCAATGAAACGAATCGTACCTTCCTGCACCATTCTCATGTATGCACGCGCGAGTTTTTTTTCATCGCCATTAAAGGGAACTTTTGGAGATGTAAAACCAGGAATAACATACTCCCCTGCTTCATCAGTACGCTTATAGCGTGATGCCGCCATATCGATTCCTAAAGCAAACCGTGGGTTAAGTTTTTTTACATGCTTTGTCGCCTGGGCGAGAAATGACTTCATTGTCTTGTGGCCTGTCTTTACTTCCAATCTGGAGAGGTCATGGAATAACTTAACCAGGTCTTTATGATACGAGAACTTGTCTTTTGGGATAAGGAGTAGCTCCTGGAAAGGTAATGTTGAAGAATGTTCATGAAGAGCTGCCTGATATATTGTTATCAAAGGAGTAGGGAGAGAGTATTCCGAGTTAAGTCTCGTGTCAGGGACTCCGGTGAAGTCATGGAGAATGCGAATGTATTTAAACAACGGAAGGTCAGATTCCATGGCACCGAGCTTAGCCATAGCCTGGGAAACAGCAGTAATAACATTTACACCAAGGCTGGATCGATCAACTGTACCATCAATGTCGAGAAGGAGTTGATCCATTTCAACCTGATCCATGCAGTTTTTGCCAACAACTTCCGGACTGATAATTCTTTGTACTTTATCGATTGCGGTCGCTAATGTTTCATGATGGAAACGTTTTGTCCTGTCATCATACGAATCCCTGAATTCATATTTTCCTTTTGAAGCAGCGAGGGGAATGGATGAATACGCTTCATTCTTTGATGTAGCAATTCGTACTTGAAGGGTTGGATGGCCATTATTAGCGATAATTTGTCTTGCAGAAATTTCTTTGATTCTCATGATATGGACAGTATGTAATAATACATCATACAGAAATTGAATGAATAAAAAAAGTGTTATTCAGGATATACGTTAACCCAGTCTTCATGCTCTTTTTTCTCGACTATTATAGCCAGTACTGGACATGTTTGAGCTGATTCCAGAATTCGATTATATCCATCTTCGGTTGTTTCTACCTGAACCCACTCGCCATTGTTTGCTTCCCGGGAAATTTCTGTAATATCGGCTAATTCAAGTTTTTTAATCACCGCTTTTGCTTCGTCATCCAGGAGATAAATATCCGGAGCGGCAACAATACAAGCACTAACGGCTATACACAGATCCCGATCAACACGGAATCTACAGATTATTTTTTCAGACATAGTTTTATGATTGCTATTTCGTAATGTAAGAATATGACAATGATATAGAATGAAAACGTTAATATCAATTATTCCCTGTCAGGGGTTGTTGCTTTCGCTTTCACGTCAAAAATCCTTCCAAGTATGCCACTTACTTTTCTAGACGCGCCCTCAGTACCAAAATCTCTGGTGAGCTCAATTGCCTCGTCAACTGCAACCTTGGGAGGAACAGATCGCAAGATAAATCCTTCCAGTACACCAATTCGGATGATTTGGAGTATGAGATTATCAAGATCAGTAACTTTAATTGGATCTGAGTATTCATTAACCAGAGAATCTATTTCTGATCCATAATCCTTTACCCCTTTAACTATGGTCTGTCTGAGTTGTCTGGAATATGCGCCAATCTCCAGATCTTCAAATGGATATAATCTTTCCTCAACTTCCTTCGCTTCAAAGTAGTAATGATATAGATCCATAACCGCGATAATGCGGGCAATATGCCTTGGGTCTTTTGCGCTACGCATATACCAGTATAGCAGAATTCTGCCGTATTGATATATCAGTACAAATTGTCCCTACGTTGTTAGAGTGCTCGTTTGACAAGCTCTCCTTTATAGTAGCCGCAGTTCCAGCATACCTTATGCGGTGTTTTAATGACCTTGCAATTAGGACATTTTGATGTCGCAACTAATTCATTTGCAATTCTCTGAAGATGTGACCTTCTCTTATTTCTTCTCGCTTTACTATGTTTTCGCTTTGGTGTCGCCGCCATAATCCAGTAATACTCTTACGTATTAAAATCTACGTGGATTATACATGGAAGACTTACGGAGAGCAAATCAGATAATCCTTTCTCAAAAAGCACTGAATTCCTCTCCTGTTCTTCCTTTATACTCGTCTCCAAGAATCCATATTCCGCCATCAGGGTCTTCCACACCGAGTTCTTTCTTTGAACACAGCATACCTTCTGACTTTTCACCGCGTAAATTTCCTTTTTTAATGGTAATTGTAGAGCCGTCTTTATAATTCCTTACGACCGCTCCGGGTAACGCGACCGGAGCCAGCTTGCCTTCAGCAATGCCAGGTTTAATATTGTCCGCTCCTGTAACAATTTGTAACGCATCAGGGTATATTGTTGCATCAGGCTCGGCGGAACCTACATCTACCTTACACAGGACTAATCTATCAGCGTTAGGGTGCTGAAAAACTTCCAGTATCTTCCCAATTACAATTCGAGGTTTTTCGTGTACCAAAAGCTCATTTTTGATCACCGCGGGATCTCTTTCCTCAGGCAGAGCAGTCAGATCCCGCTCCTCAGGAACCCTGGAAATCGAGTTTACCTGTTTAATCTCTATCTCCTCCCGACCCCTTACTTTTGCTCCAAACTTCCTGATCAACGCATCACCTATTTTCATATGAACCTCATTCACTTCCTCAGTTGAGAGTGTCCTCTCTTTAGACTGATACACAATACTGAACAAAAGCGAACGCTCCCCCTCCATTTCATACACATCAGTAATTTCCGCTGAGCGAACAACCTCCCCGCCACTGGCGTAAATTTCGTTTTTTAAAGCGTCCGCTGCAACAGTCCTCGGAATAAGAATCGACATGTCCATCTTAACTTCAGGAAATGTGCTGTACGGCATGTAGCTGGTTTCCTCCTGTTCAAGCGAAGCCAGTACATCGGTATAAAGCTCAAAAGCAAACACTGAATACTTAATATCAAAGTTACCCATGCTGACCTGAGAATTAACTTTACCCACGTAGCCAATTTCTATACCATCTTTTTTGATGACAGCCGCCAGTTCATACATTGGATGTTCTGCTTTTTCATACAGAATATCGCGCAAATTCATTACATGAAAATACTCTTCCAGAATACCTTTCACATGATAAAAATCATATTCATTTTGCTTTGAAGATAACACCGCTACCATTCTTCTCAGTTCCATGTAGGGAAATTCCGGAGAATGCGGAGGCTGATGAAGTGGTTGATCTTTTTTCAGGTAAATCTTACCGGCTTCAAAATACGCTACCCGATCATCACCTCTGTCCGTTACTTTTTTAACCGCTTCAAGAAGCCCTGTCAGCAGGTTGGTACGCATGTGAGAATAATGACTTACTGATGGATTAAGA
>JBMCLJ010000040.1:0-12508 GCA_048615375.1 Candidatus Dojkabacteria bacterium
GTACTTTCAAATATACCTGATACTTCACGGGCATTCCTGATTAATTACTTTGTATTAGGAATGCTCGTGGACTGGTATAATAAGGCATTCCTGGGTTTGAGCTCGTTATTCAGTGTGGCGCTCGCGTATGTCTACTACGTACTTGTTGAAAACTACGGCGCGAATAAAATAATAGTTGGTATCTTAAACTTTGCTGGCGCGTATCTATTCTTTTTAATCATTCATAACTTTCAGGAATTACTCACATTTGAGGGGCTGGTATCGTCGTTTGTGATCACTGCGCTGACAGCGGTATTGTGGATGAGAGGGTAAACTGCTACAATTCAACGTTTATCTTACCACTCCGGGTAATCCTGATGGTTATGCTACATGACCTTCCGGAGGATGATTAATTAGGTATGGACAACCAAAAAAAAGAGAAAGAAACAAAACCAAAACTTCCTCTATTTGAGCTTAGTGACTCAACAATGGAATCATTACTTAATGCTGGTGTACATTTCGGTCACAGAACCGCGAAGTGGAATCCAGCAATGCGACCCTATATCTACACTTCCCGCGGAGGTATTCACATAATCGACCTTGTAAAATCTATCGATAAAATGAACGAGGCGATTGAAGCTGTCTACGACTACTCGAAAAAAGGAGAGGTGCTTTTTGTAGGCACCAAGACCCAGGCGCGCGATATTGTTCGGGAAGCTGCAGTACGATCAAAGGCGCACTTTATTATTAACAGGTGGCCAGGTGGGTTTTTGACAAATTACATCGCCATGCGGAAGTCTATCAAGCGAATGAATGACTTGATAAATGGGTTCCAGGAAGGTATTGAAAATCGCACCAAGAAAGAACTTATGGGCATGAAAAAAGAGCTTGAGCGACTGAATCTGCTTTATGGTGGGGTTAAACAGTTTAATAAACGCCCGGCATGTCTTGTTGTGGTCGATGTGAAAAAATCCCGCATTGCGATCCGGGAAGCGCATATGATGAAAATCCCGGTTATCGCAATTGTCGATACCAACGCTTCTCCGGAAAATATTGATCATGTCATCCCGGCAAATGATGATTCAATAAAGTCAATCGAGCTAATCATCAATCGTCTGGCTGACACAATTCTTCTCTCCAACGAAGGCAAGGGAGTAGAGTATATACCGGTTGATTTTGAACAGGTGGAAGACAGTATTCAGAATATGACCAGGATACTTGAAGAACGTAAATCAAGTCAGCCTGCGTACCAGGGGCAGCAACGGTCAAAATCCGGCCCTAGAGTTGTACGTGTGTCACGTGAACAATCCAAGAAGTTCGCCAAGTCAGTAGGCCAGAAGAAGTAATATAAGTCTTATGCTTATATATTACATCTGTAGTATCTTTATAATATAATTACATTATGTCTAATTCAATTGAACTCATTAAACAACTTCGTGCTGAAACAGGTTCTGGTCTTGCTGACGTCAAGGAAGCGCTTGAGGTAAGCAACAACGATGTAGAAGCTGCACGAGCATATTTACGTAAAAAAGGAGCCGCAAAAGCGGAAAAAAGAGCTGAACGTGAAGCGAACCAGGGTATAATCGCTCACTACGTGCATACCACGAACCGGGTTGGGGTATTAGTTGAGGTAAACTGTGAAACAGACTTTGTCGCCAGGAATGAAGATTTTCTGGAATTTGCCCATAATGTCGCATTACAGGTCGCGGCTCTTTCCCCCATATATGTGAGCGAAGAAGAAATGCCGGAAAGTGCTCAGGAAGGTCTTAAAGCCGAAGATGTATGCCTGGTACTCCAGCCTTTTTTCAAAGACGGATCCAAAACTATCGGTGACATGATGAAAGAAACGTCAGCAAAAGTAGGTGAGGCGGTGAAAATTCGACGATTCACGCGGTATGAGGTAGGAGGGTAAGAAATGTGCTACAATATTCTCATCGTATGACCATTAACGAATTTAAAGATAAAGCGCAAAAATCGATAGATCATTTTGTCGAAAAAATTAAAACCATTCGTACCGGCAGGGCCAATCCTTCATTAATTGAAGGAATGCCTGTAGACGCGTATGGATCCAGGATGCCACTGGTGCAGGTCTCGAGTATCTCGGCACCTGAACCGCGTCTGCTGACGGTATCAGTGTGGGATCAGAGCCTTGTAGAAGGAGTAGTCCAGGCACTGAAGCAAAGTGACCTTGGAGTAAATCCTTCGGTTGATGGCAATCTTATCCGGATCAACCTGCCTGTTATGACTGAAGAACGACGTGCGGAATTATCCAAGGTTGTTGGCAAATATGAGGAAGAAACAAAAGTTGCTCTCAGAAATCACAGAAGGGATTTTCTTGATGACGTTAAGCGTCGGGAAAAAGAAGAGAAGCTTCCGGAAGCTGTCGTGAAATCAGAAGAAGAAAAAATAGATCAGGAAATCAAGAAACTTAATGAACAGATCTCCTCACTGGCAGACGGTAAGAGAAAAGAGCTCATGGAAATGTAAATCTTTCAAATTGTACTGGTAACCTGAATATACTAAAGACAGGTACATGAGCCCACAGCGTAAAAATTTCATTGGTATGTGATATTTCTTGCAATTATCACATTGTATAGTAATATCATTTGTTTAGAAAATCATGTTTTTTATCACACTTTTAGTATTCATCTTAGTTATAGGGGTTTTAGTGCTTGTTCACGAACTCGGACATTTTCTTGCGGCACGAGCTGTCGGTATACGCGTAGAAGAATTCGCAATTGGCATGGGCCCACGTGTATGGGGCTGGCGCAAAGGCGAGACCGAGTATAATCTACGCGCATTTCCGATAGGTGGATATGTGCGTATGTTTGGCGAAGGTGATTATGAAGTTGAGGCTGAGGGAAGCTATGGAAGCAAAAAGCCATCTCTTCGTTTAATTGTGCTCGTGGCAGGAGTGTTTATGAACATGGTTCTCGCTACGCTGATTTTTTACGCGCAGGGGGTAAGACAGGATTTCCGGTACATCAGTAGTGTTGAGACTATTTTTGAGGGAGAGTTTAATCCATGGTTCGGGGAGAAGTCTGAAGGAAAACTGATTGTCAGTGATATTTCTGAGTCTTCTCCTTTCCAGGGAAAGGTTGAGAGACTGGATACAATTATGGCGATTAACGATGTGGATTATGATGGTCGTGAAGAGTTTGATACGATTCTTACAGAACGGATAGGTCAGGAGACTACATTTGAGCTTGTTAACTATTCATTAACGAATTCGTATACAATTACCGTAACACCAAGAGCTGATCCACCTGAAGGTGAAAAGGCGCTTGGCATTGTGCCTTTGCCGGTATCGTTCATTGAGTACACTGGGGCAGGGAAGGTATTGTCTGGGGTAGGTCAGGCACTGAATAATATTCAGATTTTTGGGTTTGTGATTGGTCAATTGGTTGGAGAGGCGTTTGAGGAGAAGACCATCGCTCCTGTGGCGAATACATTTGGTGGTGCAATTGGTATTTTTGATTTTCTTCAGATTACGATTTTAGCAATTGGATTCTGGGGAGTGCTTGAATTGGCGGCGCTGTTTTCTGTAAACCTGGCAATTTTTAATATTCTTCCGATTCCAGCATTGGATGGGGGACATGTGTTGTTTACGTTAATGGAGATTGTCACCAGGCGCAAACTACCTTCCAGGGTGTATAACATTGTGACTATGATTGGTTTTGTGCTCTTATTCTCGTTTATGATACTTATCACGTCTCTTGATCTTGTGAAGCATACGAATGTCAGGAACTGGTTTTGCAACGATAATTGGCAGGTTGGATTTATCTGTGAGCTGGCGGATTACAGAAGGTAAGAAGCGTGATAGGGTACTGGCTTCCTGGTATGATTATGTGTATAATTCTCACATCCGAATTATGAAGGGGGGTGATTATTATTATTGTTTTAGGACCAGGCGAGTCAGTTGACGCAGCCTACAGGCGATTAGTAAAAGAGTTAGTTGTGAATGGTACATTTAAAGCGATGGAGGAAAACCGCTATCGAGTACCTAAACGTGAAAAACTCAACGCGAAAAAGCGGCAATGGATGAAAACCAAACGTAAACGCGCTCAAGCCCGCCGAAAAGTGGCAGGTAAAAGAGCGTAAGATTCTTAAAATCGTTACATTTAAAAAAATAATAGAGAGGCTCCATAGCCTCTCTATTATTTTTTACACTAACATACTCTCAAAAACATCCCGTGATCTTGCAAGTGCTTCTGGAGGAATATAATTCTGGAGTTCTGTAAGTATACGAAGGTTTTCTAATGCGACCTGAACCACTGTCGGGAGAAAATATTGATTGAAACCACTTGTAAACTCTTGAGAGGGCATGTATCCCTGGAGTAAAACGTTAGGGGATATTGATGCTGTGGTATGGATTAAAGTGTGTGTGAGACTCCCTAGAAGAGGTAGATTTGGATTAGCTGGGTCGATAAATAAGGCAACATTGCCATATTCCACTGCTTTAGACAGTTTTTCTCGCATTGTTTTTCGTTTATGTGTGATAGAGTAGTCGATTCCATTTTTTTGATATTGTATATCCGCCTTGTCCTGCCAATCCTGGTGGATTGTTGTCGTCTGGAGATCTATAACGCTGCGAAAAATATAGTTTGCCACAACCTCCATGATTTTTCCAAGTGTAACCCGGGGCATTTCATAAAAATGTGAGTACCTTGCTCTTGTACATTCGATGAATGCTCTGATCATGTTAGTTGATTCAAAGCTTAAATGCTCTGTTGTTAATCCACGTTCGTTGGATAGGTTTAACTTCTGTATTGTTTCATACTGGTAGATGTAGGGGAGGATGCCATGGATTTTTACGAGTGTTTCTGGAAATCCTATCTCAGTAATATCGGGAGTTGAGATGAGATTTTGATGGAACAAATGCGCTTGGACAACTTCCGACTCTGGATTTATCATCCAGCCTTCATAGGAACCGTATGTTCCATACGTGAAGATTCCGGTGTTCATATGGGTTCAGGTGAGGCATAATAGGAGTTTTTTGGTGGGTGAGCAAGGGACGAAGGTCATTGCGGATTTGGAGGGTTGAGGAGGGCTTCAAATACCACATCAGTATTTCTTCTAACGATTGGGGGAACAATTGCACTGTGTTCACGTAAAAAGTCCATTGTATGAATGACTATTTCTTGTAAACAAGCTAATAATACTTGTTGTTTAATTTCTTGATCAGGATTGATATTCAGATCTTTAATAAACTCCTGTCTCTGGAGTTCTGGATCTCTCCATAGTAATCGAGGCCAAGGTGAACCAGCCCCTTTGATAACACTCCTTTCATTGTAAGTACACATATCTTGCGTGTTTCTCAAATTATAGTCCAAGAATCTGCCAAATAGAGTATCATTCCATTGTGTTGGGACTATTACAAGTGCAATATTTCTAGCTAAACCTCGAAGTCGTGGATCGTGAGCTATTTTATGTATCTTTTTAAGGAGTAGGTGCTCAGATTTGATTGCAGTAATATCTAAACCAAACCACTTCTCCTTTGAATTTGCTCGAAACAAAATATCGGCTCCCAGTGCCTCAAGCCAATGAGGTGAGATTATTACATCAAACATACCACCGTGCACTTTTCTTAGAAAGTCGGTAACTAAGCTTTCAACCATACCGGAATATACATAATTATCCAATCTATGCCTTTTTTCATAGTTTGTTGATTTTTCAAATAACTTTTCGGCGTCCTGATAACTATTTAGAATAGTATTACTATGTACCCTTAATACGCTCATAAAAAGGTTGCTGGGGTTGTAAATACGTCTAAAATTTATGTAATCAGTCAAAATTTGAGTTCTTTGAGCTATTTTTTGCTTTCTACTTAAATCTAGTACTTGAACCTCAGGGTGGAGCACGTAATAAGCAGCTGTTTGGACTGTTAATGAGGGGTCATAGTCATTATTAAGTCTGTCTAAAAAGTGATGAGTTGTTACGAGCGGAAGGATTCCATACTTCTGAGATAAATGACTGTTTGCCTGGAGAGTAGTATCTTCTGAGTCCAGTCTAAATGTTTCAAAATCAGGAACTGCTCTTCGTAGATAGGTAATGTTAATTCTGTGTGGTTCTGTTTTAGTTATGAGAAGAGGCCTTTTATTTTTTTCCCCATTGATTGATGGCATACGACCTTTCTATTTATTTTTTTTTGATCTGTTTTTTTTGCCTTTCTCTTCTCGCTTGCTTGGTTGGAACTTTAATTGCTTCAGGGAGATATGTCATAAGTGCCTCTGTTAATCCATGCATGGCTACAATCATTTTATTATCTTTATAGGCTTGAAGCTCAACGTTTTGCTTCATCGCGTGTTTAATGCTGACTATACGATCTCGCTGATAGCCTATTATTTCAGCAAGTACAAGATAGGCTATGAGATTATATGGTGCATTAAGTTGATGCATTAAGTCGCTTGGTAATGGAACTAGTATATTTGTGTTCTTATTGCTTTTTAAACCAGTTGTGATTTCTTCTCTTATACTCGGTACAGGTATTTTGCTCCAGACAAGCTTATCAATCAGTCCCCGCAGGTGACTGTCATAAGTAGTAGGAGCTAAGAGTGGAATTGTACCAGTTTCTTCAAATTCCTTTAAAAGTTCTATCAAAGTATTCGGTTCTCTAGAAACGTCAGGTATCAATATAAAAGTATACGGGGTAAATAACCTACTGGTCTTCAACTGGGCAGATTCTGCCTGTAGTTTTGCAGCCTGATTTTCATTGATCCCATTATTCATATGCATTAATAGAAAGGCAGGAAGTGATGACATATAAGCTGAATAAGGAGCTAATTCTATTGGAAGTCCTAAGTTACTGTATATAACTGGAACAACTCCAATAGTGTGTGACCAAAGAAAATCATTAAGCTGTTTTGTTTGTTTTCTACCGCTTGTACTCCTAGTATTTCTTAATTCTTCCAATAAAGTAGTATACTCTGGTAGAATCGATTGTACTGCGATAGTTGCTTTGTGATTTGCTCCAGTGCTCAACTCTAGGTCAAGACGTCTAAGCATTACACTTGCGAATACTACACCAAGAATGCCATAAGACTCTGATATCTCCTTGTCAGACAGGTCAGCTAAACATTTATTTTTATCTTCGGGAATTGATGTGGGAATTTTTTTAAGATTGAATCTAGAAGGCTCTCCTTGGCTTGATTTGTCGAGGAGAGGGGATGATTCGTTAATAGCACTTGGTGGTGGCTGCATAGATTAAAAAATTAAATTTTAGCGTTCAGGCAGCTATAACAACTCAGATACTACTCGAAAATTATAAAATTGCAATATATTGCTGATATATTGTGGTCTGTGAAGGGGTGTGGGGGTTTTGTGTAATTATTCGTTACATGGTGTAGAATAACCTATGGCTCTCTATCAGAAATACCGGGCAAAAACGTTTCGTGAAGTGCTGACGCAGGGGCATGTGGTGGATATATTGCGGGCTTCGGTTATGAATAAAACCTTCGGGCACGCGTATCTTTTTGTCGGAACACGGGGAACCGGCAAAACTTCACTCGCCAGAATATTCGCGCGAGCACTGAACTGTAGTAACGAAGATCATGTCAAAAAAACCGGTGAGCCATGCAATGAATGCGATAACTGTAAAGCCTCCCTCGGAGGTAACCACCCCGATATCATTGAGATGGATGCCGCGTCCAACCGGGGAATTGAAGAAGTCAGGAATCTCCGGGGAGCTGTAGACTTCCTCCCCAATGCTGGTCTGTACAAAGTGTACATTATTGACGAAGCGCATATGATGACAAAAGAAGCATTTAACGCGCTTCTCAAAACCATTGAAGAGCCACCAAAACACGTACTCTTTATACTCTGTACTACCGAAGTGTACAAAATCCCTCCAACCATCCTTTCCCGTTCACAGGTTTTTGAGCTTAAACATGCCTCTCTGGATGAAATTATCGCGAAAATAGATACCATTATTGCTACAGAAGGCGTACAGATATCCGATGAAGGTAAAAAACTTATTGCCAGACTCGGCAAAGGCAGCTTCCGTGACGCAGAAAGCATACTGGAAAAAGTAATTACCTCTGCCGACGCGCGTACCACCACACTCGAACTCGAAGATATCGTTCATATCCTTGGTCTGAGCTCAGTTATGACTATTGAAAAAGTCAAAAACGCCCTCTACGGGAAACAAATCGAAGAACTGATAACACTGCTTGAGCAAAATATCGATGACGGTGGGGTCGGGGGCTTTAACTATCAACTTGCCGGGAGTGTCTACGAAGATATCATTGCAGACTACAAAAATGGTACAAATGACGCCACGAAAAGCGCGCTCTTTGACTTCCTCGCAACTGTCGAGCGGGATATCCGCTCCTCATCCAGCCCAAAGCTTGTTTACACCGCCAGAATACTGCACTTCCTCCAGGAAATACCTGTATCTGCCCCTGCAGCTACCCCCGTGCCCAGCTCTTCTATAGCACCCAAATCCGCTGCTGCTACACCAGTCCCTCCCAAAAAAAACTACCGGAACAATCCATCCGCCATGCTCAGACAGATGAAGCAAAAAAACACCGCTACGACTGGAAGCGATGAAAAAGCTGTTGAAGATCAGAGTGACGCATCTACTCCGTTTGTTAAACGGGTTTCTAAAATTGACTTCCTGAACTTCGTGAAAGACAGGAATACATTCCTCTATCGCTTCTTCTCTCACCATGAGTATGAAATTAAAGATGGTCTTCTCCTCGTTAATCCTCAGAAAAAAATGGAAAAAGATTTACTCTCCCGACCGGCTACCCAGGAGCTTGTTCAGGCATTTGGAGTAGAAAACGGTACTCCATTAGTGATTAAATTTCAGGAAGTGGAGGTGGATATTTCTTGTCCCGAAGAACAGGTTATTGCCCAGGAGAAAAAGAAAGTTGAAGATCTCAGTGAAGAAGAAATCAAGGAGATTTTTGACCTGACCACGTAGCTATTTAAAAAAATGCTAAATTTATTCTATAATAGACTTAGAATATTAAAAAAATATTATAAATACATATGACAATACTATTTACAGGATCAAAATACGGAAACGGTGATGCATACCGACGTGTAATACAGGCGGTGAAAGACCTGGGGCACCAGGTGCGGGTTCGTGAAGTTCTCGCGAAACAACATAATCTCTCAGAAAAATCAGATAAGACATCAAACGCGAAGTTTAAGCGTGATCTGGAAATCAGCGACTTCATGATCGCTGATATCAGCGACATCAGCCTTTCACTGGGGCTGGAAATCGCGACAGCAATGGCAAAGAACAAGCATGTACTCGCCATCAGTACTAAACAAAAGAGTGTGGACGATCTTGCTGACTATGTTCAGGAGAGCAGCTCACGATACATTCACTTTGAGATGTACACTCCTCAAACAATCACAAAGGTACTGGCTGATATGATTAAGAAAATTAGAAAGCAGCTGAATTATGTACTCTACGTAGAGCTGGGAACAGAGTATGGACGTATCATCGAAGAGCATCAGAACAAGACTGCTATGTCCAAGAAACAAATCGTTCAGGAAGCCCTCGTACAGTATAAACCAGAAGAGAAGTAGGGTATTACATACTCATTATTCCTTACTTTTCTGTCCATTATAAAATTCATACGTCAGCTCTGAGATGCGTTGTATCGTTTTTCTGGCTTTGTCTGTCTTGATGTTTTTATTGAGTATCACGATGACAAAGTCATAATTATCTCCGTATACTATTCCCGCGTCAGCGTAGGTCTCAGTTAATGTTCCGATCTTATGCGCCGCGTGAATTCCTTCAGGGAGTCCCGCTACGATTCTGTCATTGTGTGCTGGCGTGACCGATTTGAGAAGAGAGAGTAGGTATTCCGTGGTTTTTTTGCTTAAATATTGCTGCGTGTACAGCAATTCAAATACGCGACCGATATCAGTAGCGGTTGCTTCCATGGGAAGACGCGTAAAAGAAGTAATATTCATTTCTTCAAGATACTGTTTCTGCAATGTCTTAACACCGCCGAAACGTCTCTCCAGAGCTGTCATTGCGGTATTATCGCTGAACTTGATTAAATAACGTAAAAGGTAGTCGAGAGAATAGTAGAGTACAACTTCCGGGAGTTCTTCTTCAGTTGGTGGCGGGTTTGCAGTTTCTTCTTCACTGCCAGGTACAGGCATCTCTGATGCAGGATTATCTTTCTTATGCGCTTCTTTAATTTTTTCTTTTTCTTTTATAATAACCTGCCCGATTGGATCAAATGAGTACGCGAAATCCCGTTCGTACACCGGGTAATTTTGCGTGAGGGTAGTTGTACCTTTGTCAACATATTTCAGTATGCTCATCGCCAAAGCAACTTTGTAAATGCTTGCCGGTGGCAGGATGTGTGTTTCGTTGATGCCGAGTGTCGTGCCATTTTCAAGGTCTTTAATGAATATTCCGTAGTTTTCTTTTTCCGGGCCAAGAAGAGTCTCTATTTGTGGTTTAAGAGCCTGGGTCGGGTCTTTAGATGGGATGGGTGAGGGAGTGATAGAACGGGTTTTTGTTTCCGGCATGGGTTCTGTATGGTTGATTTTTCCAGATGGCTGGTGATCAGCACGGCGGAATATGAGAATATCCGGCGTAATAAAGCTTCCTGTGATAATACCAATGAGAATAAAGATAGTGATCAGGAGAAGGACAACGGGTTTTGTGATACGTGGAGTTCTTTTGTCTGGACGACTGGATGTACCAGTATCATGGGAAATATCTGTTTGTGCGGGAGTTTCCCGGTCTTGTGGGTTGGTCTCGGATGGTGTGGTGTGGGTGGTATTGTGAAATTCTCCAAGTCGCATACGGAATAATGCTCTATTATATGATATTAATCATATTGTAAGTGAATAATTATAATAATCAATTGCTACTGGAGAGTGTTTTCGGTTGTACAGTTTTTCCAAATCTATAAAGTGGAGATCCAAAACGAAGTGCACTGCTTTGCAATAAATCTATAGCATGAGATAATTGTTTATGGTATTAGCGCCACAACGCATCGAATTATTCGTTGAGAATAACACAGGAAAGATAAAATTTGCAAATGGGGGAAATTATGATGACTCGGATAGATTCAACGACCCGAAAGCATCATATTGGGCAGAATACTTACAATACCAAAAAGGTCAGTTTGGAGTTCAGTGTGGTTCGGGTGAGATGAATGAACCAGGCGCACCAGGGCAGCCAGTTATTGCTTTTGTTTATAACCCGAATAAACTCACTCAACTGCAAAGAGCGCTTATTGATTTCGTTCCGGATTATTTTGCATTTGATACTTTACATAAGCGGGGTTTTTATGTAACACCAAATCATCAACCATTAAATGAGGAAGTTATGCATCGATTTAATTATGCATGGACACCTTATTCAGTAGATCAACTTGGAGAACGTGCCGCAGGGTCGTGTGCAAGATATGTTGCGTATATATTTCAATGTTTCTCTATCAAAAACGGTTTATCACTCGAGGTATCAGACAAGAAATTTCATCGTGCTGAGTCTGGCAATGCAATTGCAATTGCTACGTTCGGTCTTGGACCGAATTATGTCACAATGAGAGCAGGGAAGTATCTAGAACTAACTTTTAACGGTCAAGAACCTCTCTACCTGAGTCGACGTAATAATACTGTTCCTTCAAATAAAATGACTCCGCATGAGGTAGCAGATTTTGTTAATAATGCATTATCAAATCGTATCACGAGCCCGGGTAATCTTCATCCAATGTTGGTTATAGCTTAATACGGTCGAAATCACCGTCTGGTTCGCATCGCACAGAGCTACACCATTCTACATTAATCAATCCGATCTCAAATCCCCGGGCGGAGCGCTAGCGGAGTCCGTGGATTCAGAGTTCCTTTGTCCTGAGTAACTTTCAAGCCTGTATAATGTCAGCGTGAAGACTAGAGTTCAATCCCACGTGGCTTACCAACTGCTATACCATATAGTCTGGATACCGAAATATCGCAAGAAAGTATTGGTTCCAGGAGTATCTTCATATCTTGATAAGGTTATTAGGACATACCTTCAAGACAGGTATCCGGACGTGGTAGTAGAGGAGATGAACGTTCAGGTTGATCATGTTCATATCCTCCTCGTAGTTCCCCCGAAATATTCAGTTAGCAAAGTAGTAGGCGACATTAAATCGAACAGCAGTAGATTGTTGCGTAAGAAGTTTGAGTACTTACGACGAGGTTCCTCAAGCTTATGGTCAGTCGGCTACTACGTCAGTAGCGTGGGATTGGACGAACAACGAATACGAAAGTATGTCAGATACCAGGAGAATCAGGACAAAGGTCAGCTGATCAAGCTGTAGCGGAGCAAGAACCTACGGGCGCAGCGATAGCGGAGTCCGTAGAGTCTCAGTGCAACTTCTAAGCTATCACCACCACAATTAATAACATAATTATCTTCAAATTCAAAATTGGAAGGACAAGCAGTATATAGGATTGCATACATATTGCGGGATTATACTACGAGTATATATAGCAAGTAAATACACATATAGAGACTGTTGCACAACTTCTCCCCCTAGCCCTATACAATAAAAATTGCCATAAT